>JASKZU010000078.1 GCA_030147455.1 Planococcus sp. (in: firmicutes)
TCTCGAGCGCGATGTTCGTCAGCACGCTGGCAAGCATCGTTACGATTCCCGTGCTGTTGATGTTTGTATAAAGCGAGATCTCACTCAATCTAAAATGGTCTGTATGCCTGTCTCGACTCTAATTCTTGTTATAATAGCAGAGTGTCCAAAGCGATTGGCTTGGATGCTCTTTTTTTGCGCTAGAGACGGATTTTAAGCCAGGGAGTTGGAAATAGAAATGAACAAAAAAGATATTGCAGACATTCGTAAACAATTTAAGTTGGAAACCGATTTGCTGAAAATCGCTGAAATTTACAACGTATACATCAAGCAGGAAACGAATGAGATCTTTCACGAGGAAAGCCGCTCGTTCGCGATGCTCGACCAGGAGCAGCAGGAATTGTTTCTGGCCAATTTCAAGAAAGTATTGGGCGGGAAATTGGACGAGAAGCTATTTGAAGTAAAATTCCAGCGCCCCGAAGAAGGCCAGGCGGACCATACGCAGAACCTGCTGTACGAAGGGCTTCACGCGGACGATGCAGGAAAGTGGAAAACGAACATGCAGCGCCTCGCGCTGAAGATGGTCGAGGACAAGCTGTACGATAAAGACATCGTCGTCACGTTTATCCGCGGCACGTATTTTAAAACGACTAAGCGCGAGCCGGATGAAACCGAAGCCGCAATGCGCGACGAGGTGTACACGACGCCGTTTACGCTGTGCAGCTTGAACCAAACCGAGCTGCCGAAGTCATCGCTCGTGTTTGATTTTATCGAAAAAGAATTCAAGTCGAATTTGATGGCAGACCCGGTCATCAAGCTGGCTTCGCCGATCGGCGGCTTTTTGTTCCCGAGCTTCACAAACAATGCCGCAGACGTCAACCACATCCTGTATTCGGCAAGTAAAGCGAACAAGCCGGATTTCCAATTTATCGAAAACGTCTTGAACGGCGACGAAATCACGACCGCTGAAGATGACAAGGTTGTGTTTGAAGAAATCGTCAAGCAAGTGATCGGCGATGAGGTCAACTCGAGAACGCTTGCCGGGGTGTACGACGAGATCAACAGCATGCTTCAAGTAGAAGAAGAGGACGAAGACGAAGCGGCGCCGATGCTCGACTCAAAAGAAGTCGAACGCGTTCTGAAAGCGAGCGGAATCAAAGACATCAGCACCGAAAAAGTCGAGCGGGCATTCCAGCAAGTAACGGACGACAGAGCCTACGAGATGAAAGCGAGCCACATCGTCCCGAGCTATACGTCCAAATCCATCAAAATCAACACCAAAGTAGCTGAAATCAAGATCGGCCCGCAAGACTTACGTTACGTCAAACAAGTCAATTACAAAGGCCGCCGCTGCATTTTGATCGAAGTGGAAGAAGATACGGTCGTGGAAGGGTTCAAGCTGCTGGCTGAGGCAGAATTGGAATAGGGTTTCATGTTAGTGGATTTCTTATTGCGCACGAATATCCATACCTGAGCGAAGTATTAATTGTGCGTATATAAATAAAAAGGCTGTCCCGAAAAGTCCTCGATAAACTTTTTCGGGACGGCCTTTTTGATTACCGATGCGATTTTTCAATATTATTCTTTACCTCTCAGCTCTATCAGTACAGGTGCTATATTCAATAAAATCGATATTATCGTTAAAATCCATAATGCCACAGCCATTGTAGGGACGACATCTGATAAAGCAGCCCAATCTTCCGCTTTTACCAAATCGGATACCATGCTGTAATCTGCAACAATCGTTAATGCTGTAAATGACAAGCCCATCGCCATCGCCAATGTGTAATCTTTGCCTGCTGTATACAGATAAAGATTGATATAAGTTGCGGCTATCGCAATTACACCAAATACGAACCACATAATTTTGCCTCCGCCCATATTGGAAGTTATTTTTAATTAAGACAGAATGGGAGGCTCATTGGTTTCACAACATCAAGAAGTCAATTGTTTTGTGGGAGGCTGTGTTTTTGAAATTATATAACTAGTTGAGCCGACAAAAAAGCCCTTCATCATGAAGGGCTTTAACAATACTTATATACATATGGGACAAGTTAATTAATAGCCTCACGAAGAGCGCTGTTTTCTAAAGAAATCAGTTTTTTGCTTTATGGGCATTGATTTTTTTATGTAAGGCCTCAGCTGCCAAATCAACCGACGTATAATGATCGACTTGCTGCGTTTTGCTAGATGTCACTTCAAGGACGAACGTTCCAGGGACACGCCGGACCTCTAGCTGATCTTCCTCGCCAATCGAGAAAGAATGAGTGATAGAAGACGTATTAAAATTTAAAGTAAGCTGCAATAAGCTTTTAATATGATCGAATGTCATGGTAACTGTGCTCTTTCCTTTTATGACGTAGAGGTATGGTTACAACATTTTATATCGGCCGGTGCCTATAAATCCGTATTGTTTGTGGCAATAATTAAAACTCCCAGGAATCAGGAGCTTGTACTCACACTATAGGATTCGACAAACGCCATAATGTATTCAGCCGTTTGGTCAATCGACTTGATATGGACAACCTCATGCGTCTCTGAATGGGTAAGTTCAAAAGAATTCGTGCCGCGGACACATCGGACGGATAAGCTGGCTCCTCCTTCAGCTGCAAAAACCTGCTTGATGTTGACGGTATTGTAATAACACATGGTTTCAAGAAAAACCTTTAGACTGCTCAATTTCATGTAAAAGCTCCTTTCCAACTATGGAAAGTGACTAAGAAAAGTCTGGTAGAATCCAGTTGTTTCATTGAATCCCAGTGTAACACGGAAAACGTTCATTCCCTAACTATAGGACTTTACTTCCAAAAGTGTATAAAGGTGAAAATAAAAAAATCATCTAGTCTGATAAATAGCTCGTACATGAACGAAATATGACTCGGTTACAGTGAAGTTCTTTTCAAAATAAAAAAGAGTCCTTCAAAATTGAAGGCTCCTTCGTTAAAATGAGATGTAATTTTGAAAAAGAAAGCCTGTCAAAATCAAAGTAGATAGCGTTCCTAGTGCCGTAAAAGTTACGATTCTCCGGTTGTTTTGCTTTTCGGAAGGTTTGCCAAGTTCGTAAGTGACTATAGTCCAGATAAGTATAGATACGAGGGGAATAATTCCTACAATCATTTTTTTTATCTCCTTTTCGGGATATTTCGATTGAATTTTCACTTCTACACAAGTGGTTTTTTATCGTTCCAAGACAAGCCTTATTTACAAGCCCAGTACAACTATAAAAACTAACGTAAACATAAAACTCACAATGATGGATAAAACCCAATGAGTTTTGCCCGTTAAGTTCAACAGTTTATTCACTAAAAAATTAATGCCTAAGATCGCTGTAAAGACAACGAGGAACGTTACTATAAAATAATCAGACAAACCGATTCTCCACCTTTCATCAATACCATGCACTTTACTATACCTATTTATTTCCAAAAGGTTTCATTTTTCTTTGAATACCACATCTTAAAAGTTGCAGCAGATGTTGAATACAATTTAATAAAAGAAAGTTGCTGTTACAATAAGAGTATAAGAAGCTTGATTAGTTATCGGTTGCCTGTCCGTGGAGAAGAAAGTAGAGAGGCAAATAATTTAGTTAGCGATCAGCTTCACTTTTTTTGAATTTGAAAAACCAGCAACCTCTATTAATTAAGGTTGCTGGCTTTTTCCAGATTCAATTTATCTAAAGAGTAAAGTCGACCGGACTTATTTCTTCACGTGACCGCTTCATCCTTCTTCGCTAAAACCTGCTTCCAGACGCTGAACCTTTTGGAGCGATAAGTTCAATTTCTGCCAAATCCTCTTTTGTCAGCGTGATGTTTAAAGCGCCAAAGTTTTCTTGGATGCGTTCCAGACGTTTGCTTCCTGGAATCGGCACAATTTGATCTCCTTGAGCCAAAATCCATGCTAATGCAAGCTGTGCTGTCGTGCATTCTTTTTGATCAGCAAGTTGTTTGATTAACGAAGCTGCTTTAACATTTTTTGTGAAATTATCCCCTTGAAAGCGGGAATACATTTGATGCGGATAGGTTTCTGAGAGATCTTCTGTTCGTTTGATATTACCTGTCAGAAAACCTCTTCCCAATGGGCTATATGGAACTAAGCCTATTCCCAAATCTTTTAAAAGCGGCAAAATTTCATCTTCTACATCTCGGCTCCATAAAGAATATTCTGTTTGGACCGCGGTTATGGGATGTACCGAATGAGCACGGCGGATGATGTCTGCCGGTGCTTCAGAAAGCCCTACATAACGAATTTTCCCTTGTTTGACGAGCTCGGCTAACGTACTGACAGTTTCTTCGATCGGTGTATGCGGGTCATAACGGTGCTGATAATAAAGGTCAATATGGTCCAGGCCCAAACTATATAAACTGGCATCCACTGACTTTTTGATATACGCCGGATCTCCCTTGTATCCCTGGGTATGTGTAGTGCCAAATTTTGTGGCAACAATCGCCTCGTCGCGACGCCCTTTTAATGCTTTGCCTAAAAATCTTTCATTATCTCCGAACCTGTGCTGCTGATACCCTTCATTTCCATAAAGATCCGCAGTATCAAACAACGTAATTCCTTGGTCTAAAGCACCGTGGATGGCTTCGATCGAACTTTGATTATCAGGCATGGTCATTGTGCCAAGGCCAATAGCAGAAACCTCTAACCCTTCGTTTCCTAGTTTTCTTTTTTGTGCAAATTGATTGTTAAGCAATGGTAGATCCTCCTTTGATAATGGTTCTACGGTAATGTTAAATGTTTAGTTTAGTCTTAACCACAGCTTGTTTATACTAGTAAAGTTACTGCTAGGATAGAAATCCCGACAGGAGGTAGAACTTCATGCAATCCACTGTGCATTCAAAAATATTTGGCGAGTATTTAAGATCTAGGAGAGAACGAATACAGCCGGAAAAAATTGATGTTGATAGCGATCGAAGAAAACGCAGAACACCAGGGTTGCGCAGGGAGGAAGTAGCGTATTTAAGTCATATAAGCGTGACGTATTACACGTTGTTGGAACAAGGAAAAGGTATTCATCCTTCGCGGGATATTCTGTTGAATATTAGCCGCGCACTGCAGCTGAATGCTGATGAGAAAGAACATCTCTTTGCTCTGGCTTATAATGATAGTGAGTCAGTCCTGCCTGTCGATAAGCAATATCAGGCTTCGTTGCAAGCTGCAGTGGACGAGTTCCCATTTCCTTCTTTTATTACAAATCAACGTTCAAAAATTATATACTGGAATGAAGAAGCGGAGAAAAAGCTCTTTCCGTTTTCCTCTTACGATGAGCGTCACTTGCTGCAACTGTTATTTTTAGAACAAGATTTTCGGAATCGTATAGACAATGTAGCGGATTTTTCAGCATATTCAGTTGCTGTTTGGAGAACTGTTTATGAACGCTTTCCGGAAGATAAGATGTTAAATCATCTTTTAATCAAGCTACAAGAAGAAAGTTTGGAATTTAAAAACCTATGGGAAAAACATGATGTCGAGCAAAAAAAGGTTAGAATTATTGCTATAAGAGATGACTCGGGCCAAATTAGACAATACCGAATTCACTCGTCGTTGCGAGTAGACGGAGATGAAGATTTAAATTGGTGTATGTATATTCCGCTTTCTTGAAGTGAACCGGTTCTCAATTTCAATTAGTTAATCAGGAGCGAAGGCAAAGAGTAAGATACAAGTACAGCTTCTACGACTTACATTCTATCGAAAATTTAAATAGCAGTTCTTTATTCTTTTTGTAAATATAGAATTGTATTATACTAAGAGACCGTAAGTCTTTGGTCTCTGTTTCTTTTTTTCCTGTTCGATAAATTGAAGCTGAGACAGCCAATTAAATTACGCCATGGAGGAAAATGAGCAGAATGCTGAAAAATAAAGAACTGCATACGTATTTATGTGACCATGCCGAACGGTTGACTGAAGAATGGTACGACTCATTGGATAAGAACCGGGAAGGCGTATACTCTTCTACCGATCCAGCTGTCATTCAAAAATTTAAAAATCAAAACTTAGCGTTTCATAAACATTTCTGCAAAATCTTTGACCCGGAAGTTGAAGATTTCCCCGAGGATTTTCAAAAGTGGATAAAAAGCATCGCAGAGGATGAAGGCCATCAAATGACTCCGCTGGAAGAAATCATTAAAGAATTCTTCCGGACGCAGAAACAATATGCAGAGTTGATTGAGGAGTATGCCAGTCACCATGCAGGAAATGCTACTTTCAAACAATTGAGCGCTTGGAATCAAGGAGTTGTTGATTCAATCCACTCGATTGTGCTGGAGTTTACAGAGCAGCATTCCCAAGCCTCGGCCAAGCGTTTGAATGCTCAGCAGGAAATGATGATAGAAATGAGTGCACCAGTCATTTCATTGACCAAAGATATTGGATTTCTGCCGCTGGTAGGGGAAGTCAGTACTTACCGGGCGCAAGTCATTTTTGAAAAAACGCTGGCTCAGAGCGCTGATAAGCAATTGAAAAAACTGTTTATCGATTTGTCGGGAGTTCCAATTATCAATACGATGGTAGCCCACCAAATTTTTCAGGTAATCAGCGGATTGAAACTCATTGGCGTGGAAACGGCTTTATCCGGCATCAGCCCACAGATCGCCCAAACTGCGACTCAATTAGGATTGAACTTTGCGGAAATCAAGATATACAATACCTTAGAACAGGCTGTGAAGTTCGAAAAACTCAGTCCTTTGCGATAAAAGAGACGCTTTCCTTAACTTTATTCCCTAAAAAAGCACAGAAAAGAACGTTCGCCATCTCGTCGAAGACGATGCGAACGTTCTTTTTTTGCTGTCTAGACTTTTCCGT
>JASKZU010000082.1 GCA_030147455.1 Planococcus sp. (in: firmicutes)
CGTCGAAATTCCGCGTCCTTTTAAATACGGGACCACCGTTTGCCTGCCGACTTCAAACTTCCGCGAACGCTCTTGAAACGGCTCTTCCCCGAACCGCAGTACGCCTCCAGAGTCGATCAAATACACACCGCGGCGATAAGGCAGTTCAATCAAGATGCTGTCCCCCTGACCAACATCGATAAAACTGACCGACAGCGAAGGATCGAAATAAGGTTTGCATGTCAAGGCTAGCCCAGGCGCCAGCAGCAGAAACAAAAAACGCAGCCGGAACCGCTTTTCGGCTTGGACAAAAAAGACAATTACACAAAGGGCCATGACCGGCACCAGAATTCCTGCCGGACGGCCCGGGGTCCATAGCTGATTTGGAAGCGCCGCCAAATAACCGGTCAAATCAGTGATCCCAAGCCTCAACGGTTCATAAATAGCAAAAAACGGCTGAACCGCACCGAACGGCAAAAAAGACATCGCAGCCAAAAGAAAATTGGCAGGCAAAATCACCAACGTAAAAAGCGGGACATATACGATGTTCACAACAAATGAGGATAACGAAAGTTCATAGAAGTGGAACAGCAGCAGCGGATACAACGTTAGCTGTGAAACGGCCGTCACAATAAATCCAGCCTTTAGCAAAGAAGCTTGTGCCAGAAATTTCGCTGAAGCGATAATGCCAAATGTTGCCCCGTACGACAATTGAAATCCGATACTGTATAAAAGCGAAGGATTGAGAAGGAGAAAAAAAGCAAAGCTTGCAGCTAATGCTTGAATGACGGATACGCGCATGCCTATCCCTTTGCCCACCAATACGATGACAACCATTGCGCAGGCACGCATCACAGAAGGCGCAGCGCCTGCCATCAAGGCATACAACGGCAACAACAATACGAGTAAAAGCATGGCGCTTTCTTTGCGGACACGGAGCCGCAGCAGGAGAAAATACAGCATGCCGGTCACAATTGCTACGTGCAATCCCGAAATGGCAAACAGATGGGTGATTCCGAGCGTCCGTTGAATGCGTGCCTCTTCTGGGCCGAGTCCGCTGCGCTCACCGAGCAAAAGTGCCTGCGCTTCTGCTGCTAGGGATTCGGGAAAAGTTTGGTCGATGTGGGAGAGCAATCGGTACCGCTGAAATGCCAAGCGGCTGAGAACCCCTTTTTTTCTGACTGGCGAGGAAATGCTCGCTATATTCAGCATTCCACTGGCATTATGCTGTTTTAAATAACGGTCCATGTTAAAAGCAAATTCATGCGCGGCTTTTTTAGGCTCTTCAAAACTTCCACTAGCTTCAAGACGCACCGATGGACCGAGAGCCTGCAACGCTTGTTTGTCTTCGGCAGTCGGGATCCGGTAGCTCGCATAGACGACCTGCCCGGATTCGGTTGTCGCAAAACCGCTTAACCGTGCCCCGTCAATTTCCATCTCCGAAAACTCCAGTATGCCGCTGTATTCGCCTTCCAATAACGGCCCATCATACAAGCGAACCTGCGTCACAGCAAACACCGCCACCAGACAAACAACTATCAAAGCCATTCGAAAAATCGGTTCTTTTTTAAACGCCATCCAACCAAAAAGCAGCACGATGAGCAAAAGCTTGTCAGCTGAGCCATGTGCTGCGTGGACAGCAATCGCCGTAGCAATCGCTGCATAAAGAAATACCGGTTCTGTTACACGATCAGTTCTCCGAATAATTCTTTCACCCGTTCTTTATAATAGGACAACTCTTCTTCGCTCGCCCCTTTGGCACCCAACTTTTCGATCAGTTCCATGTAGAGCGCTGTTTTTTCCACGCTCAAGAAATCAATGGTGCGTTCGTCAAACATGACTTGCACCACTTCCACACCAGCCTGCTCGAGCAGTTCTACAGCATACTCATGGTTTTTGTAATCTGCCGCATAGTAAAGCCGCGAAATGCCAGCTTGAATGATGGATTTGGTGCATGGCAGGCATGGAAAATGACTGACATACATATCCGCGCCGCTGACACTGACGCCGTATTTGGCGCATTGCAGCAAAGCGTTCATTTCTGCATGGATAGTCCGTACACAATGGTTGTCGACCACATAGCAGCCTTTGTCGATGCAATGGTCGCCTCCTGAAATCGAACCGTTGTACCCGCCTGCCATAATCCGGCGGTCACGGACGATCGTCGCTCCGACCGATAAGCGCGTGCATGTGCTGCGCAGCGCCAAAAGATGGCTTTGAGCCATAAAAAATTGATCCCACGTTATTCGCTTCATCTGATTGCCTCCTGCTGTTTCGTTAAATCAAGTGTAGCAGAGGCAGTAGTTTCGTCAAGAGCCGCGCACTGCCTAGTGCACGCGGATCAAGTCTTTTAACTTTTCAAAACTTTTGTCTCCAATGCCCGAAACATCTGTTAACTGTTCGATTGTTTGAAAAGGACCCTGTTCTGTCCGATGCGCAATAATCGCTGCTGCTTTCGCAGGGCCGATTCCCGGCAGTTGCGTCAGTTCTTCTTCGGATGCGGTATTCAAATCGATGAGTGAAGCGCCGCCGGCATCGGCAG
>JASKZU010000094.1 GCA_030147455.1 Planococcus sp. (in: firmicutes)
CGGCTTGAGTTAAAATGAAATCTTCGCCAATTAATCAATGCAGAAAAAAATGAACAAGAAGGAGGCAACACGATGTTGTCATTCTTTAAAAAGAAATGTGCAGTTTGTAAAAATAAAGCGATAGAACCAAGAAAGTACTTGAATGATCAAAACCAGCCAGTGGTTGTCTGTGCGAACTGCGTATTATATGCAGAAAGACGCGCATTCCGCAGAAGAAACGGTTGATTGGAAAAAAGCCTGTCCGCATTTGCGGCAGGTTTTTCTATTTATTTATGTTTTTAAAGAGTAGCATTATATAGTTTCACGTATAATCAAAAGAAACAGCAGCCAGGGAAGGGGCCACTTATGATACATACAATCCAGCTTGCATCCAATGCGCTTCACTCATCATTCAGTAAAGAATACAATCCGATTTTAACCATCCAATCAGGTGATTCAATCGAGGCCAGAACACCTGATATCCAGTGGGGCTATTCGTCCGAAGAGGGGCAAGAACGGACGAGGTTCAGCTCCCGTGAAAGGGAAGAAACGCTTGGACACCCGCTGATTGGCCCGATTGCAGTGGAAGCCGCGAAGCCGGGCATGGTGCTGGAAGTCCGCATCAATGAAAATGTACCGGGCTGGTACGGCCGGAACTGGGCAGGCGGCACGCCGGCTTGGCAAAACGAACAGCTCGGCATCGCAGAGAGCGAACGGCTGGAAGTCGACTGGAAGCTAAACCGCGAGCAGATGACCGGTGTATGCACAATGTCAGGAAGAGATTTCAGTGTCGCATTGTCGCCATTTCTCGGATTGATTGGACTTGCGCCCGGAGAAACCGGAATCCACAAGACGCAGCCGCCTTACCGCACGGGCGGAAACATCGACTGCAAAGAACTGGTCAAAGGCAGTTCTTTGTTTTTACCGGTCGAGGCTGAAGGGGCGTTGTTGTCGTTTGGCGATGGGCATGCACTTCAAGGAGACGGGGAAAATTCAGGGACGGCGATCGAATGCCCGATGGATTTTGTCAGCTTGACAGTAATTTTGCATAAAGACATGGAGCTCCATATGCCAAAAGCTAAGACACCGAAAGGGTGGATTACCTTTGGCTTCAGCGAAGATTTGAACAAGGCAGCTGCAACGGCGCTGTCGGAAATGATCGAGTTGCTTCAACAATTTTACGGCTTGTCAAAAACAGAAGCAGTAGCCCTTTCGAGCGTGGCAGTCGATCTGCACGTGACCCAAGTCGTCAACCAGGTCAAAGGCATCCACGCGATTCTGCCGCACGGGGCAATTCGTTGAATGTTAACTGCAAACAAAAAAGCTGTGCAAAAGGAATTGTCCTTTTGCACAGCTTTTGTTTATTAGATGACGCCCATCAAGAAGGAGATGGCGAGCAGCACGATGCTGAAACCCCACATGATAATGAGTGAATAGCGGATGTGTCGGCCCATTTCAAGACCGGCAAGGCCAAGTGCCAGCCACAAAGCCGGAGAAAACGGGCTGACGAATGTGCCGATGACGTTTCCGATGACCATTGCGTATGCCGCAGAAAGCGAAGATACGCCGAATCCGGTAACGACCTGCTCGACAATCGGCAGCAGCGCGAAATAATAAGCATCCGTGCTGAGCAACAAGTCGAACGGAACCCCGAAAAATCCGATGATCAAATGCAGGTACGGAATGACGAAGGCCGGCAGGATTTTCACCAAGTCATTAGCGAGTGAGTCAAGCATCGCCGTGCCTTCCAAAATACCAAGAAACGAGCCGGCTGCCAGGATGATAGCCGCCATCAACAACGCATTTGGTGCATGGTCTTTGATGCGTTCCATCTGCTCTTTCATATTCGGATAGTTGAGTGGAAGGGCGATGCTGACACCGATCATAAAGGCAAGGCCCGCCGGAACGATGCCCCATACAAGAACGCCGATAATGCCGAGTGCCAAAAGGGCATTGGCCCATAAGAGCTTCGGCCGGCGCAGCGCCATCGTTTTTTTTGATTTTTCGTCTTCTGCGCCTTCTTCTGGCGGGTTGGCTTCTTTATACAATTCGTCGTTGAAATCTCCGCGTTTTGCAATCAGGCGTTTCTCGCGGATTGCAAGAAGCACGGCCAGGGCAATCAATAAGACAAGGCCGACTGCCTGGACTTTGATGAGCGGGCGCCACAATTCTGTGACATCCATGCCCAGAACAGCTGCAGTCCGGCCAAGCGGGCCAGCCCATGGCATCATGTTCATGATACTGGCAGACATCCCGATCAATAAAAGAAGCAAGTATGGATTCATTTTTAAGCGTTTGTACAAAGGCAAAAGAGCCGGAATGGTGATCAGGAACGTGGAGGCCCCTGAGCCGTCAAGTTGCGCGACAGCAGCAATAAGTACGGTGCCGACCGCCACGGCAATGACGTTTCCTTTGGATATGGCAATCATTTTGTTGATAAGCGGATCGAACAATCCAACGTCTTGCATGATGCCGAAAAAGAGAATGGCAAAGATAAACATAATGACGACGCTCATCACGTCGGCGATGCCGCTATTGAAAAAGTCACCGATTTCGGAAAAGTTGAATCCTGCGACGAACGCTGCCACAATCGGCACCAACACAAGCGCGACGATCGGGGTGATTTTGTTGCTGATCAGCAAAGCTACAATAATAACAATAGTCAGTAAGGCGATAATGCTTAACATAAAGAGTCCTCCCATTCGATGAAAAAAGCTGGCGGGATTTTTTGAAAACGCATACATTTTGACTGTATAAAAAAATCCTTCTGTTTTTAAGTTATGAGTAATAACTTATCACAGAAGGATTTGAAAAATAAGATTATTCACTTAAGGCGACTAAAGAGCGTTCTGGGGGTTTTGATCATTTTGTCCACGGGACATACCGGCGTTCCGGCCGGCCAATTTCGCCGTAGTTCAACTGGGCTTTCGCTTCATCGATTGAGACGAGATGCTCTAGATAACGCCGTGCAGTTGAACGGCTGATGCCGACAGCTTGGCCGGCTTCCATGGCGTTGATGCCATCTGCATCCGCCGCCATAAGAAATTCACGGACACCGTCTAATGTCAGCTGGTCGATGCCTTTTGGCAAACCTCCGGCCTCTGAATCGTTTTTTTGTGCAGGGGAAGGGAGGATGCCAAGCAGCTGGTCGATTTCTTGCTGCGTCCATTCCCTTTGACTGGCGAGTGCCAGACGCTGGCTTGAAAGACGTTGCAGCGACAGTGCAAATCGGTCAAAGTCTACAGGCTTGATCAAATAATCAAAAGCGCCTCCTCGTATGGTTTCAGCGATGGTTGCCGCTTCACGAGCCGCTGTCAGCATAATGACAGCAACTTTTGGAAAACAGCCGCGGATTTCCCAGAACAGGTCAAGGCCTGTACGGTCCGGGATAAAGACGTCCAGCAAAATTAAATCAGGAAGTGTTTCGGCATGCTTCAAATAATCAATCGCTTCATCGCCGGTTTTGGCAATGAACGCTACGCGGTAACCGTCTAGTTGTTCGACAAGTTCCTGGTTAATGCCGGCTACCCGAAAATCGTCTTCTATGATAAGAACATGGAGTAATGGGTTCATGATTGGTTCCTTTCTTTCGGTAACGAGACGACAAAACAAGTGCCGCCGAGTTCGCTTTCTTCAAGGTAGATATCACCGTGTGCGCCGTGCACACGCCGTTTCGTTGTGCTTAAGCCGAACCCTCGCCCGAAACTGCTTTTGGACGAAGCGCCTTCATGAAACAATTCTGTTTCCATATGAGGCGGAATGCCCGGGCCTGAGTCGTCGATTTCAAAAATAATGTCAGCCCCGACATCGGTGAACGACAAAAGGATGCGCCGCTCGTTTTGTGGCTGCTCTTTGACCGCATCGAGTGCATTATCCAGCAAGTTGCCGATGGCAGTAAGCAAAGCTTGCCGCTGCGTTTCTGTCAATGGCACTGTAAGGCTGCTGCCGGGTTCGATTGCTAATTCGACATGTTGTTCACGCACTTGGTGTATTTTTCCGAGCAGCAGTCCGCTGATCAGCGGGTCTGTTAGTTTATTGGTCAATTGCCGCATCCATTCGAGCTGAATATCGTGCTCAGAGCGAAGATACTGAAGCGCTTCCTGTTTTTTGTCCAAGTACAGCAAGCCCGAGATGGTATACAGTTTGTTTGAAAATTCATGTGTCTGCGCGCGAAGTGCCTGCGCGTACTGCGTGACTTGCGCCAACTCTCTGGCCAGCCGGTCGATTTCTGTTTTTGTGCGAAATGTCGAAACGGCACCGACCAGCGCCCCTTCATAAAAAATCGGGCTGGAATTGACGTACACAGGCTGGCCGCCGTAAACCGATTCTGTATCAAAACGGCGTTCACCGCTCGTTAAGATTTCGGGCAGCTCGGATGCCGGCAGAAACGATTCGACAGGTTGGCCTGGTATGGGGGACTTATTATTTGCGCTGAGCAGCAACTGCTGGGCTGCCTGGTTGAGCAATGTAATCCGTCCTTGTTCATTTACGGCAATAATGCCTTCGTGTGTCGATTGTAAAATCGCTTCTTTTTGCGATAGCAGATGGGCAATTTCTTCCGGTTCAAGTCCGTGAAGCGTGCGTTTGATGTAAGCCGCAATGGCAATAGCCATCAGCAAAGCCACAAAGCCGATCGCTGCCAGCACAAACCACACTTCCTGAATATACCAGCCGATCAATGTTTGAACATCGTCAGCAAGAAATCCGACCGATACGACGCCAATCACTGCACCGTCTGAATAAATAGGCACTTTTGCGCGCAACGAGCTGCCGAGTGAGCCGGTAGCTTTAGAAACATAAGATTCGCCTGACTCAAGCACACGTTCATTATCCTCGCCAACCATCCGCTCCCCGACTTTTTCAGTATCAGGATGCGAATAGCGAATTTCTTGCCGGTTGCCCACAACAATAAATTCCGCATCGGTCGCCTGCTGCACGGGGGAAACAAGCGGCTGGATAATGGCTGCCGGGTCTTCCGTTTCAAAGGCCTCGATGATTTGCGGATTTAATGCGACTGTTTCCGCGACGCTGAGCGCCTGTTTGCCGAGCTGGGTTTCGGTAACGCTGCTGACGAAATAATGAAGGAATAAACCGATGACCAGTAAGACGGCTAAAATCAATAAGGCAATCAATGCAATCATTTTGGTCTTTAAGGATAGCGCAGCACCCGTTTTGAACAGCCGGTTGCTGCGGCTGGCTTGTTGGAAGTTCATAGTCGGAAACCCCTATATCGTGATGTTTTCTAGAGCCATCATACCATAGGCGGGAAGAGAGCCGAGCTTTCAAACCCGCTGTAGAAAGCAAAAAAAGCCCAGCTCCTTAAATGGAAGGAGCTGAGTTTTTAAAATTACATTTTAATGGGTGTACGCTTTGTCAATAAATGCATGGCTGCAAAAAGCAAGGCAACCAAAATGACTGAGCCGACAGCTGCAACGAGGAAGCTGGTATTTGTCGGAAACTGTGACAGCGACCAAGTTACAGCAGTATTGTATGAGCCATTTTCCCAGAAGAAATTATTGATGCTGAAGATAGCGAGCGCAACTGCAATGAAAACAAACCCGATAATCCAGCCAAAGCGGTAATAGCCGATGCCGATCAGCCACCCGGTCAAGTAAAAAATCAACGCGTTGAGGAAAAACGCTGCCGCTGCGCCGAACGAACCGGTGAAGGTTGTGGCCGACAAAGCCGTATCGAAAGCAAACGGCAAATTGATAAACTGCTGCAGCAAATGCTGAGCGCCATTGATAACGAGTGGAATTAACGTAACTATCAGCGCAAAACCAACTGAGGCGATGGCGCTGCCTTTATACCAATCTTTGCGGCTGACTCCTTGATGAACATGCTGTCCCATGAATGCGTAGACCAAGATAATCCCGCAGACGAGCATGAAAATATTGGCCGAGTGATGCGCAAAATTGAAGAAGCCTTCGATCGGGTCGGCGCTTTCACTCATGAAAAAGATGCGCGCCACATAAACTAAAAAGATGGTGGCAAAAAACCACAAACTCCATTTGGTTTGTTCATAAAAGCTGGTGGAGGCAACTTTGGAAGACAGTTTAGTTGAATTCATTTTATCCTTCTCCTTCCGTCAAATGAATGAATAAATCCTGTAGTGATACCGGGCCGATTTCAAGCCCTCGCTTGCGTGCTTCTGTCCGCCGGGATTCATCAAGTTCGCCATAAACCATGACGGATTTCGTGCTGCCGAGCTGTTGTTCATTCAAGCGCTTCATTCCGGAAACAAACGCATCCACTTGATCAGCTGCTCCTGTGACAGAGGCTCCGTGCGAAACGATTGTCTCATAGGGCTCATTCAAAAGCACCTTGCCCTGATCGATGATGACCACATTGTCGAATAGGTAATCCATTTCGGATACCAGGTGGGTAGAGAGAATGAACGTCCGCGGATAGAGTGCCTGGTCGTTCAGTATTTCCTTGTAGAAAATTTCGCGTGCCGGTGCATCCATGCCAAGATAAGCTTCATCGAATATCGTGACAGACGCGCGGCTGGCAAGACCGATGACGACGTTCATTGCTGACTGCATTCCTTTGGAAAGCTTGTTGACCGGTTTGTCGAGCGGCACTTTAAATCGCTTCAATAAATAATCCGCATATTCATTGTCGAAGTTCGGGCGGTAATAAGCGGCGAACTCGAGTTTGTCTCCAACTTTTTCTGTTTCTTCTTTATGGTCTTTGTCGTAAACAAATGCCACTTGCTGCATGTTTCCGGCGTTTTCAAATACCGGTGCACCGTCGATCCACACATCGCCTGAAGTCGGTTCGCGAAGGGAGGCAAGCAACGATAAAAGGGAAGTCTTGCCAGCGCCGTTTCGTCCGATCAGCCCGTGGATTTTTCCGGATTCCAACGCCAATGACACATCCTTCAGCGCTTCAAATTTTTTAAACTTCAATGTGGCATGTGAAAATTGAATTTT
>JASKZU010000096.1 GCA_030147455.1 Planococcus sp. (in: firmicutes)
TGTGTTCGCTATAAAGACTTTCAAGAAAGTGAACAGCAGCTATGCATAGATTGATGCGCTCGGCCCGAGGTTTTACATTTCTCGATTCATTGTTCGATATACTGGCCTTGTCGCTAGTGTTGCCGCTGGCTGTCATGTTTTATCTTTACAGCATGCAAATGATGGATAGCCTGGATTCAAGTGCTACCGAATTTCGGTTGTTTGCCTGGGAGCTGCAGCAGTACACAAGCGGCAGCCGCCACGCCCAAGTGCTGCGCGGCGGCCAGCAGCTTCGCATCCACCGTCCTGAAGCTGTTTACGATGTTGAACTGCACGGAGCAGTCGTCCGCAAGCGGAAAGATCAGTTGGGCCATGAAATCATGCTGACGGAAGTAGAGCAGGGAAGTTTCGCGATAGACAATGGCGTACTGACGATCCGCATGACCTTTTCGGGCGGCGCCAGCGAGGAGGCGGAATATGCATTGTCGCCGCATCCATAATCAATCCGGCGCGGTATATCCGTTGTCGCTGGTATTTTTCTTGTCCGCGTTAATGCTGCTATCCCATATGGTGCTCATGTATACGATCGAATACCGGACTTATGATAGTTTGGAAAATGTTCATAGAAATGCTACTATACAACTACTGAAAGAAATTGGGCAAAATAAAATCCCTGAGTAGGGTAGTGCGGGTGGGAACAATGAACAGAATTTATTTGATCGGATTTATGGGCTGTGGCAAGAGTGCAGTCGGCAGGAGGCTGAGCTTCCTATTGAAACTGCCATATTACGATATGGACAAAGAAATCGTCCGTCAAACGGGCATGACCATCCCAGAAATTTTCGAACGCTACGGCGAGCCGTATTTCAGAAATCTTGAAACGGAATTTTTGGAAAATTTGCAACAGGATTTTTGTATCGTATCGACGGGCGGCGGTGTAACAATGAAAAAAGAAAACCAGCGGATTATGCGAAAAACGGGCCTGGTGCTTTTTTTAGATGCGCCTTTTCGCGAGATTTGGCGTCGCATCCATAAAGATCCGAACCGGCCGATCGTCAAGCGCTCCACGCGCGAGGAAATCGAAGCGCTTCACCAATCAAGATATCGTGATTATAAGCAAACCGCCCATATCACTATTCGGACCGAACATCGAAGCCTGAAACAAATTACGCAATATGCAGCTTTTCAAGTCCGACGCCTTAAAAACGAATGATTATTATTTTTTAGTAATGAATGTTCGTTAATTGAATTGAATCGTAAAAAGATTGCGCTTTCTCCCAGACAATGTTAGGATGTAGTCAAAGTTATACTATTCTGTATAACAGATTGGACCAATTCAGCATTGAGTTGGGCGGATGAATGTATGGGGAGAGAACGCGCTAGCGTCGCCGAAGGAGCAAATGATCAAATCATGAATCTCTCAGGCAAAAAGACTCGTACAGGACGCATCTCTGGAGAATGCTGCTTTCGGGCAGCTACCAAAGAGGAAAGCCGTAACGGTAAACTTTCAGGTGCCAGGACAGAGAATTCCCTTTTATTTTAAAGGGGATTCTCTGTCCTTTTTGCGCGTCTTGACAAACAGGAGGAGAAGAGATGGGACAATTAAAGCGAACGCCTTTGTTCGACTCGTACGCCCGCTCCGGCGGAAAAACAATCGACTTTGGGGGATGGGAGCTGCCTGTACAATTTTCATCCATTAAAGAAGAGCACGAAGCCGTTCGGACAAAAGCAGGGTTGTTTGATGTATCGCATATGGGGGAGATTTTTGTCGAGGGGCCAAACAGCCTGGCGTTTTTGCAAAAACTCGTCACCAATGATGTTGCCAAGCTCTCAATCGGGCAGGCGCAGTATACCGCGATGTGCTATGAGAACGGCGGAACGGTTGACGATCTTCTCGTCTACAAACTAGCAGACGAACGTTACTTGCTGGTGGTCAATGCTTCAAACATCGATAAAGACTTTGACTGGATGCAGCAGCAGCTGGAAGGCGACGTGAAACTGGATAATGCTTCTGAGCGCTACGGTTTGCTTGCGCTTCAAGGCCCTTCAGCCGAAAAGGTATTAAGCAGCTTGACGCAGGAAGACTTATCGGCGATCCGCCCTTTCCGTTTTAAAGAAAATGTTGAACTCGGAGGCACGACCGCTCTTGTTTCTCGCACCGGTTATACAGGAGAAGACGGATTTGAGCTTTATGGAAGCCCTGAAGCAGTCGTTGCACTCTGGGATGAAATTCTCTCCGCCGGGCAATCACAAGGTGTTGTTCCGGCAGGGCTTGGTGCACGCGATACGCTGCGGTTTGAAGCAGGCCTTGCGCTGTACGGGCAGGAATTGTCCAAAGATATCACCCCGCTTGAAGCCGGCATCGGATTTGTCGTCAAGCTGAAAAAAGAAGCAGATTTCATCGGTAAAAAAGCGCTGGCTGATCAAAAAGAATCTGGGGTCCCGCGCAAGTCTGTAGGCATTGAAATGATCGACAAAGGCATTCCGCGCCATGGTTATGCGGTTTATAAAGGCGAGGAGAAAATCGGTGAAGTCACAACCGGCACCCAATCGCCTACACTCAAGAAAAACATCGGCTTGGCATTATTGGATGCAGATCATCAGGAGCTTGGCGAAGAAGTAGAAGTGGAGATCCGCAGCAAGCGGCTGAAAGCAAAAATCATTCCGACACCGTTTTACAAGCGCTCAACCAAATCCGAATAAAAAAGGGGAATGCAGCTGATGAAACACCGTTACCTTCCAATGACTGAAAAAGACGAAAAAGACATGCTTGACGTGATCGGGGTCGAATCGATCGATGACTTGTTTTCCGATATTCCCGAAAAAGTCCGTTTCCATGGCGAATACAATATCAAAGCGGCTAAATCAGAGTCGGCGCTGACAAAAGAACTGGCTCAGCTTGCTGCTAAAAATGCTGATTCGGTCCGCTATGCTTCGTTTCTTGGCGCCGGCGTCTATGATCACTATAAGCCGATCATTGTCGACCATGTGATTTCGCGCTCTGAATTTTATACCGCTTATACACCGTACCAGCCGGAAATTTCACAAGGCGAGCTGCAGGCGATTTTCGAGTTCCAGACGATGATCGCTGAACTGACCGGCATGGACATCGCCAACTCGTCCATGTACGACGGCGGGACAGCGCTTGCCGAAGCAGGCATGCTTGCTGCAGGCCAGACGCGCCGCAAGAAAATTCTCGTTTCGCGCGCCGTTCATCCGGAATCGCGCGACGTAGTCCGCACATATGCGCTTGGCCAATCAATTGATGTAGTGGAGATTCCGTTAAAAGACGGCCGTACCGATTTGGATGCATTAAAAGAAATGATCGATGAAAATACGGCGACTGTTATGGTGCAGTACCCGAACTTTTTCGGCCAAGTCGAGAATTTGAAAGAAATCGAACCGATCGTTCATGCAGCAGGCGCTTTGTTTACGGTTTCCTCCAACCCGCTTGCACTTGGGGCGCTGACGCCGCCAGGGAAATTCGGCGCTGACATCACAGTCGGCGATGCCCAGCCTTTCGGTATTCCGGAAGCGTTCGGCGGGCCGCATTGCGGCTATTTCGCAGTTAATCAAAAACTGATGCGCAAAGTGCCGGGCCGTTTGGTCGGGGAAACGACGGATGATGAAGGCCGCCGCGGCTTTGTCTTGACGCTGCAGGCGCGCGAACAGCATATCCGCCGCGACAAAGCGACGTCCAATATCTGTTCGAACCAAGCGTTGAATGCACTGGCAGCATCGGTGGCGATGACTGCGCTCGGCAAAGAAGGCGCAAAAGAAATCGCCATCCAAAACATCACCAAAACCCATTATATGAAGCAGCAGCTGAAAAAAGCAGGCGTCGAGGCCGTTTTCCAAGGCGCACATTTCAACGAACTGGTCGTCAAAGTCAGCGCACCGGTCAAAAAGCTGAATGCAGCCCTTTTTGAGAAAAGCATGATCGGCGGCTACGATCTTGGGCTTAGCTACCAGGAACTTAAAGGCCACGTATTGATTGCGGTAACCGAACAGCGAACCAAAGAAGAAATCGACGCATTTGTCCAGGTAATCGACGCATTCGTGCGAGAAATGGAGGCTTCCCATGCATAAAGACAATCAGCCACTCATTTTTGAAATGACCAAACAAGGACGCGTAGGCTATAGCTTGCCGGAACTCGATGTACCGGAAGTGGACTTAAACGAACTGCTTGGCCAGGAGCTCGTACGCGAGGACCTGGCGGAATTGCCGGAAGTTTCGGAGCTAGACATCATGCGCCATTACACGGCTTTGTCTAACCGCAACCACGGTGTGGATTCCGGGTTTTATCCGCTCGGTTCGTGCACGATGAAATACAATCCGAAAATCAACGAATCGGTTGCACGGTACTCCGGTTTTGCCAACATCCATCCGTTGCAGGAAGAATCTACTGTGCAAGGCGCAATGGAGTTGATGTATGACCTTCAGGAACATTTGAAGGAAATTACCGGCATGGATGAAGTGACGCTTCAGCCGGCTGCGGGCGCACACGGCGAGTGGACAGGCTTGATGATGATCCGTGCCTTCCACGAAGCAAAAGGCGACACGCACCGGACAAAAGTCATCGTTCCCGACTCTGCGCACGGAACCAATCCGGCATCGGCCACCGTCGCTGGATTCGAGACGGTAACCGTGAAGTCGAACGAGCACGGCCTTGTCGACTTGGAAGACTTGAAGCGTGTGGTCGGCGACGATACAGCAGCGCTTATGCTGACCAACCCGAATACGCTCGGTTTGTTTGAGGAAGATATCCTGGAAATGGCTGCGATCATCCACGGTGTCGGCGGCAAGCTGTATTATGACGGAGCCAACTTGAACGCGGTCATGTCGAAGGCGCGTCCCGGAGATATGGGCTTTGACGTCGTCCATTTAAATCTTCACAAGACATTTACAGGCCCACACGGCGGCGGCGGTCCTGGATCCGGTCCAGTCGGCGTTAAATCAGACCTGATTCCTTATTTGCCGAAGCCGCTGCTTGTCAAAACCGATGAAGGCTTTGCTTTTGACTATGACCGCCCGGACTCGATCGGCCGCGTCAAGCCGTTTTACGGCAACTTTGGCATCAACGTTCGTGCGTATACGTATATCCGCACGATGGGCCCGGACGGATTGAAAAAAGTAACCGAGTACGCCGTTTTGAATGCCAACTATATGATGCGTAAATTAGCGCCTCATTTTGACTTGCCTTATGACCGCCACTGCAAGCATGAATTCGTACTGAGCGGCCGCCGCCAGAAAAAACTCGGCGTACGGACGCTCGATATGGCGAAGCGCCTGCTCGACTTCGGCTATCATCCGCCGACGATTTATTTCCCGC
>JASKZU010000097.1 GCA_030147455.1 Planococcus sp. (in: firmicutes)
GTATACCGGAGATACCCGTTATAGTAGCCGAACAACTGATGGATTTCAGATTTGACCAGGCGCGCATCTGACTTGGACACCCGTTCATAAAAAGGAGAAAAAGTAAGCTGTACGTTATCTGTCAGTTTTGTATGAATGACCCATGTTTTTTTAAAATCATCCACATCATACTCAAACAAAACGTCTTCGCTGATCTTGGTCATGCGGCCGTTGACGAAAAAGGCGTTTTCGGTCATGCCTGTACCATCTGTCCATTTCCCGCCAAAGTTCAAGCTGATGACTTTGCCGTGCGAACGCTGCGATGCCATCGCCCAGTTCCAGAATGCGACACGCGGCCAAATTCCCCTGCCATAATCGAAAATGGCAAAACTGTCCAACTCATCAAGGTAATAGCGTTTTGGGCCGATTTGTACGGTTCCGCAGGCAGGCAATGCATGATGCTTAGCGGTAAATTGAAAGGTTTGATGATTCCATGGAATGACGGCATTCAATGAATCCATGCCTTCGGGATGATTGATGACAAGGTAGGTTTTTAGTTTTTCGCCATCAAAATCTGCAACGCTGACGGTTAGGCGTGTTGTGTTGTTTTCATAGATGCATTGAACTGTCATCGCCTCATTGCGGAACAAGCAGTGGTCTAGTACCAGGTCTGTCAATTGCAGGTGGCGCGAATAAGGGACCACAACGGATTTTTCAAAAAAGCGCTGTGTCTCGTAATCGAAAAAATAGACAATGCAAATGGCGGCGTAACCCAAATGACAGATAGCAGCGGAAAAGACGATTTCTTCTCCGAATATGCACCAATGATTCCACTTTTTTTTGCGCAGAAAATTTCCTTTCAAGTTGCATTCGATCAATGGCGATCTGGCGTAACCGATAGCATCTGGATTTAAATGCCCTTTAGCATCACAAAGTTTTACGCGCGTTGTCAGTTCCCGCTCAACTTGTTGCATCGCATCCACCTCGCAGTCTTAATATGCCCTTATTGTATCAGAAAGTTATACAAATAAACGGTAAATTAATACGGGATAGACTGGAAATTTAACTGTTTTTATTGGGGTGGTTTTCGCCACATGAATGCGAGTGTGCCTTCGCCTGCGTGAACGGCTAGTGAGGAACTCAGGTTGCCGATCAGTACCTGTGCATCCGGAGCAAATTTCAACAATTCCTGTTTTAGTTCTTCTGCTTGGTCTTGAATGTGTCCATGCATAATTTGGAAATGGCTGATGCCGAATTGTTCGTGATCTTTCCTGGCATGCTCGAGCAAATAGGCGAGCGCTTTTTTGTGTGAGCGTACTTTGTCGATCGGCTCGAGTTCGCCTTTAGCCGTCAACTGGACAATCGGCTTGATTTTTAAGACGCTGCCGATGTAATACTGCGCTCCGCTCATGCGCCCGCCTTTATACAGCTGGCTCAAGTTGCCAATCAGAATATAATTGCGGAAGTTTGCCGTTTCCTGTTCCAGGCGCTGTGCAATTTCCTCAGCATCCATACCTTGCTCCTGAAGTGCCAATCCTCGCTCGACCAAGCCCGAAAGCCCAAAAGACAATGCAAGAGAATCGACTGCGTAGACCTTGAAATCCGTCATTTCAGCACCGGCTGTGGAAGAAGCGATAGTTCCGCTCAACTTGGCGGAAGCATGAACCGCGATGGCGCATTCATATTCCTCTTTTAGTTTTTCATATAGTTCAGCGAATTTTCCAGCAGACGGCTGTGACGTTTTCGGGAAATCTTTAGAGCTTTTCATGCGCGCATACAACTCATCATTCGTCAGGTCGACCCCATCGTCGATGAATTCTTCTGAACCAAAATGAATGTTCAGCGGGACGATGTACACATCCGGATGGGCTTTGAATTCTTCGGTAACATAACCTGTTGTATCCACGATCCAGGCAATTGGCTTTTTCATGCAAACACTCCTATCCTATAAGTATTTTGAATAATAAAACTATAACACGGATAATATTCCCCTCATAGTTAAATTCAGCAGGCAGGTTTGAAAACCCTTCCTGTTTAGCGCTTTTTTGAAGGAAATCGGTTAGCGACAGAAACTTTTATATTATCTTGGTGCCGAAATACAATAATAAAAATAGAAATGAACAACGGCCATACAACCGATTCCACCTGCAAAGCAAACGAGACGGCAAAAAAGGCGGCAAAACTCATGAGCATCGACAAAGTGGCGCTTCTGAACCATGGATAAAAAGCTAAACTCATCACGACCATCGCTAAAAATAAGTCCGGCGTCAGCCAGAAAGTGACACCGCCGAATGTGGCAATGCCTTTCCCGCCGCGCCAGTTGCGCCAGACCGGAAAGATATGGCCGATAATGGCCAAACTGGCAGCAATTGATATAGCAAGCAAAGGAAATCCAAGGGTGAGGCCAGCCCAGACAACTAACGACCCTTTCAGGAAATCGCCTAAAAAGACCAGCAGAAATGCTTTTTTTCCCATTACATCAAACGCATTCCGTGCACCTGGATTGCCGCTGCCGGAAGCGGTAAGGTCGATGCCCTGCCACTTTCCGACCCATAAAGCCGTAAGCAGCGTGCCGATTAAATAAGATCCTGCCCAATATAAAAAAGTGATTTGATTCGCCCCCCCATGCAATGGATTGTGATTAGCAACAAAGGCCTTCCCACTGCGGGAAGGCCTTTTATCTTAATTATACATTCGCTGCTTCGAACAAGTAATCGCTGATCACGCGAAGCCCTTTATCGAAGTTTTCAAGGTGGAAGTGTTCGTTAGGCGCATGGAAATTTTCAGAAGCCAACCCGAAGCCCATCAATACTACAGGCAATCCGAGAATTTCATCAAAAGCTGCAACGATTGGAATCGAACCGCCCATGCGTGTGAAAGCCGTCGGCACTTGATAGATTTTTTCATACGAGCGGCCGGCTGCTTGAATAGCCGGATGGTCAAAAGGCGTCAGGAACGGCTTGCCTTTATCGAATTCTGTAATCTCAACCGTCACACCTGCAGGCTTATGGGCTTCGACATGAGCTTTTAGTTTGGCGACGATATCATCTGGATCCTGGTCGGGAACAAGACGGCAAGTGATTTTAGAACTGGCTTCGGACGGCAAGACCGTTTTAATGCCTTCTCCAGAAAAGCCGCCGGTTACGCCGTTGATTTCCAGCGTCGGGCGGATCCAAGTCCGTTCTACGTAAGAATAGCCGCGCTCGCCAAAGTCTTCTGTAATGCCCAGATCAGCTTTTTCCTTCTCCAAGTCAAATTCGAGTGCGGCGAATTCTGCGCGCTCCTCATCAGAGACCGGCAAGACATCGTCATAAAAGCCTTCTACTTGGATCACGCCTTCCGTATCGCGGAATGACTGAAGAATTTCTACGATGGCATGAAGCGGGTTTTGAACTGCACCGCCGTACAATCCTGAATGCAGGTCGCCTTTGGGGCCTTTCACGTCGATTTGGATTCCGGCCAGGCCGCGAAGCCCGTAGCACACAGCCGGGCGGCCAGGTCCTTGCATGCCAGTATCGGAAATGACAATAATATCCGCTGCCAGCTGTTCTTTATGCTCTTCTACATATTTCGGCAAGCTCGGGCTCCCGATTTCTTCTTCGCCTTCCAGGATAAACTTCATGTTGACCGGCAATTCTCCGTTCAGGCGCAGCAATGCTTCCACTGCTTTAATATGCATAAAGACCTGGCCTTTGTCATCGCTTGCGCCGCGGGCATACAATTTATTGTCCCGTACGTGAGGGTCGAAAGGAGATGTTTCCCATAGGTGAAGCGGATCGACCGGTTGGACGTCATAATGTCCATACACTAGGATCGTCGGCTTGCCTTCTGCATGAAGCCAGTCGGCATAGACAAGCGGATGGCCGTCGGTTGGGTCGATGCACACATTTTCGAGACCCGCGTCTTGAAGCGATTGGACAAGCCATTCCGCCCCTTTTTGCATATCGCTTTCATGCTCAGAAAGAGCGCTGACAGAAGGAATGCGCAAAAAGCTTTTCAGTTCTTCCAAATGTTTTTCGCGATGTTCGGTGAAATACTGGTCAATTTGAGTGGCGTTCATGAAATCCCTGCTTTCCAGAATTTTTTGTATGTGGAAATTATAGCATAGGTAAGTTGTCGTTTTCGACAAGTGGAAAAATGCTGTGGTATTATGAATAATACGGAAACAGTTCGAAAAAAAACATATGTGCAGTGCACTGGAGGAACCAAATTTGTTTATCGCATTGGCAGTATTTCTGGTCATGTCGTTTTTCCTGTCGGGAAGCGAAACGGCGCTAACGGCAGTCAACAGGATGAAGGTCCATCTTCGCGCGGAGCAGGGTGATGTCAAATCCCAAAAGCTTGAAAAATTGATCGCGAAGCCGGACCGCATGATTACGACGATTTTGATCGGCAATAACATTTCCAATATCATGTTGCCGACTTTGGTAACAACCATTGCTTTAACAAGAGGCTGGGAAGTCGGTTTGGCGACAGCCATCCTGACAATCATCCTTATCATATTCGGTGAAGTGTTGCCGAAAACCATCGCTGCAACGTTTGCTGACCGCGTCGCTTATATCGTGGCGCCGGTCATCGCCGTCTTAGTGGTGCTTTTCAAGCCATTAACCTGGCTGCTCGCGCAGTTCACCAACATTTTTATCCGCATCATTTCAAAAGGCAACGTCAAAGAAGCAACGATGACAAAAGAAGAACTGCGGACCATGGTGGATATCGCATCGACCGAAGGAACATTCGAAGCAGACGAATCCGAACGCATCAAAGGCGTGCTGGATTTTCCGCACAAAGATGTTTCTGACGTCATGTCGACCCACCGGACAGATACCGTCGGAATCTCGATCGATTCCAGCTACGAGGAAGTGCGCGACTTGATTCTGGATTCGTCGTATACGCGCTATCCGGTGTTTGAAGAAAGCATGGACAATGTGGTCGGCTTGTTTTACTCTAAAAAGCTGATTGAATGGTCCATGAATCCGAACTTGACGCTTGCTGAATTGATGGATGACAATCCATTGTTTGTCGTGCAGTCGGTAAGCGTTGAAAAGGTATTCAAATTGATGATGTCCAAAAAGAAACATATGGCTGTCATTTTGGATGAATACGGGGGAACGCTTGGCATTGTGACGCATGAGGACATTATTGAAGAAATGATCGGCCAGGACATCGAGGACGAAACGGATGCAGAAGAAGATGAGCTTGTCTTCGAAATTACCGATACCCACCTGTCCTGCCATGGCCGCCTGGAAATTGAAGACGTCAATGAAATGTTTAGCGTCGAGGTGCCGGAAGACCACGACACGATTGCAGGATTTGTCATGCAGCAGCTCGGCCATGTGCCGGATGTCGGAGAAGAGTTTACCTACGGCGGACTGCACGTTGCGGTCAACGAAATGGATCGAAACCGGATCGAACGCCTGACCATCACCAAAATCGTTAAAGCGCAGGAAGAAGAAACAATTCAATAGCTGAATGAAAACCGGCCGGGACTTCCGCGCCGGTTTTTTTGTTTCTTACAACAATGTAAGGAGACTGAAAGCGAGAACGATAGAGCGTAAGTGAAATCTGGGGCACAATAAAAACATAAGATCACCGGACGGAGGTAACATTGATGGAAGAATTGTATGCTGAGTACAACCGATACATCTATCACTTATGTTTGAAATTGACCCGCAACAAAGCCGAGGCAGAAGATTTGATGCAGGAAGTATGGCTGAAAGTGGTGCGTTATGAGGCCTCGCTTGCCGAAGTCGACCACGCAAAAGCTTGGCTGACAACAATCTGCATGAACACGTTCCGCGACCGCTACCGCAAAAATGTCCGCCGCAGCAAGCACATTGCCCACCAGCCGGACGGGCTGGATATCTCCATTTTGGATCTGATCCCGACAGATGACACTGGCACGGCTGAATTGCTGGAAAAGCAGGACGTGTCAGTGATGATCCGCCATAAAATTTCCGAGTTGGATGCTATTTACCAAACGACGATTGTCTATTTTTATGTTCACCAATACTCACTTGTAGAAATTGCTGAAGCAATGAAAGTATCGATCGGTACAGTCAAATCCCGCTTGCACCGAGGCAAGCAGCGTTTGAAAGATATGTTGATGGAAGATGTGCGGACGCGCGAGTATGTCGTGCCGGCCTAATCATTTTCCTAAAGCCAGCCAGATGCGGTTGGCTTTTTTTGTTTGGGGAATACTTCCGTTTTTTTCTTTCTCTGCTTCCGTTATAATGGATGAAAGGAGAGTTGTCAGATGAAGAAAGTTCGGGATTACAGCAAACGCCGGCGCTTCGTAATGGGAAGCGTCGGCGTTCTTGCGGCTATATACATATTTGTCGTTGCCTGGCATACGTTCAAGCCACTGCCTGAAGGGATTTCCTACGCAGGAGATCTGCACGCGGCAGAACAAGTGGACATGATTTATGATTTAAGTTTTGCGCAGGACCGTGAAGGCACGGAACTTGAACATGAATTAAGGATTTTTGACGAAATCAACGAGTTGATCGACCGGGCTGAAGAGTTTCTAGTGCTTGATTTCTTCTTGTTCGATAATTACAACGACCAGGAAGAAGATTTCCCGGCCGTAGCAGAACGGCTGATTGATCACCTATTGATGAAAAAAGAACAAGATCCCGACTTTCCAATTTATTTTATTACCGATCCTGTGAATACAGGCTACGGTTCGTATGACAGCATTCTGCTCGAATCGCTGGAAGCAGAAGGAGTCGAAGTGATCGTCACGGACCTGGATCCGTTGCGGGACTCGATGCCCCTTTACTCCGGGCTATACCGCATTATTTTCCAGTGGTTCGACAGTGAAGGCAAGGGCTGGCTGCCAAACGGGATTTCAAGCGATGCCCCGGATATGACGCTGTCTTCTTATCTGACGTTGATGAACGTCAAAGCGAATCACCGAAAAACAATCGTTTCAGAACAGGAAGCGATTATCAGTTCGGCCAACCCGCATAATATGAGCGGGTTACATGGCAATATGGCGTTTCGGGTCAACGGACCTGTGTTAAACGACATATTGGAATCTGAAGAAGCAGTATCCAAAATGTCGGGAGGGCCTGATTTTCCGCGTGTTGA
>JASKZU010000111.1 GCA_030147455.1 Planococcus sp. (in: firmicutes)
TCATTTGCCACATCTGTCCGTTCCGGGTCAAGTTCCTCGCCGTTCACTTCGTAAGCCTTGTAAATCCCAACAAGCGCCGAGTGTCCGGTTACAGCGCGCGGTGCTGCCACTTCGACTGTTGCATTCTCGATGCCCGCCGTCAGCATGGCATTTGCGTACATGTCCGTTGTTACCTGGGTAATGTTCTCAGGCGTTGCAATTTGGATAACAAGCCCTTCGCCTGCTTCTGTACGGGTGATTTTAGCAGACGAAAACATGCGGGCGCGAGAATCTCCGTCTGTAATATACTTGATCAGATCCTGTCCTGTCACTTCGATTTCTTCTACTTCCGCTTCACCTGCAACATCCAGGCTTTCAGCAACTTGAGTTTTTTCATCCGCCGATAAATTCCCGCCGTAGACGACGATCGGCAAACCAAACTTCTCATTTATTCCGACGTTGGCAGATGCAGTGCCGGCAAAAGACAGCACTAATGCCATCGCCATAAGTGTTATTGTTTTTTTCATGTTGTTATGCCCCTTTCTCCAAATTAGTACGCATTTGCACTAGAAAGGTTCCTCAGCCGATCTTTTTTGTCCAGCCATCTTCCTGCACGATGCGGCGCTCTTTGTACAGGCGCCCAAGCGCGCGCTTGAATGCAGCTTTGCTCATGCCGAACATTTCCATGATTTCATCAGGAGAAGACTTGTCAGTGAACGGCATTTGGCCACCTGCATTTTCCAGATAGCGCAGGATTTCTTCGGCATCATCTGACAGGCGTTCCTGTTTGCGCGGCAACAAAGAGCCGTTCAATGTCCCGTCGTCTTTCACATCAATGATCCGCACGGTTGTTTCTTCGCCAAGGCGGGGTTCTTCCTCGCGCTCAGTTTCGTGGACAAACACGCGGTGCATGTCCGGGACTGTCAACATAAACGAACCGACCGGCAGCAAGCGGTAAGCGCGCGCTTTCAAGTCTTTATTGTATAGTTCGGGCGGCGCCGGGTTGTACAGCTCCAACACCTTTTCTTCTGTTGCCAATCGGCCGTATAAGTCGCCGTAGCGGTCTGTCCGAAGCGTCATAAAGATATGGTCGCCTTGTTTCGGCCACAGTTCCTGCACTTGCGGCAAGTCAGCCGGCAATAAGTACACTTCGCGCGTTGTGCCGATATCGACAACAGCTCCTTCGCGCGGGGAAACTTTCAATACTTTTGCCCAGCCGTATTCACTCGGCAGGATATGCGGAATCATCGGTGTTGCGGAAATGCCGCCTTGTCGGTTGCGATAAAGGAATACGTCGATTTGTTCGCCGATTTCCTGCCCTTCTTCGATTTCTGATGCGTTCATCATTACCTCGTCACCGGAACCGTCTGTCAAAATCCATTGGGATGTCGATCGGTCCTTGATGCGCAATGTCGCTTTTAATCCTGGATGCAAAGCCATATTGCAGTCCTCCTCTAAGTCGTTTCGTTATTTTTTTGTTCTTTGCCGATGTGCCGCAGCTTTTCAGCCACTTCTTTATCTTCTTCCAGCAACTGGACCAGATCGGCAATGCGGTCGATTGAATTCCAGCTCAAGTGGTGCTCGATGCCTTCCACGTCTTCGTAAATCTTATTTTCTTCTACACCGATCAGCCGCAGAAATTGTTCCAGCAAATCATGGCGCTGCAACAAGCGCTTGCCGAGTTTCTGCCCTTTGGACGTCAGCATGAGCCCGCGGTAGCGTTCATAGATCAAATACCCGTCTTTATCGAGTTTTTGCACCATTTTTGTGACAGAAGAAGGCAACACAGAAAGCGCCTCAGCGATGTCCGAGACGCGCGCATAGCCCTTTTGCTCAATTAATGAATAAATAATTTCAATATGGTCTTCCATACTTGGAGTAGGCAAAGTCCGTTCCTCCCTCGCTTCACTATGTCCAGTTTACTATACTGAAGGCCCTCAAACAACTGATGGCAGACGCCCAACCTTACTAAAGCTCCTGTATTTTGCTACCGTCCAAGACATAACGGTTGTCCAGCCAATCTACCTTATGTAGGTTTAAGGGGTTATAAAGAAGGGTAGTAAATAATATAACACTAAAGTTACATGAAAATGAAAGGTGGGTGGAGAACATGGCACGTATTCTTTGGCTTATTTTGGTAGTCATTCTTGTTGTTTGGGTAATCGGATTCTTAATGGACGTAGCAGGCGGTCTTATTCACATTTTATTGGTTATCGCAGCAATCGTACTGATCGTGAACTTGGTAACTGGCAGGAAAGGCGTATAGCCTGACTGATCGATAAAAACCCCCGCATGAACAGAAACCTGTTCATGCGGGGGTTTTGTTATGCCCTGATTTTTGCGTAGATGCAAGTATCGCGCAGCTTGCCGTCATGTCTCGACAAACTGTCCTTACGCAAGATTCCTTCCAATTCAAAGCCCAAACGTTCAGCTACCGCCCGGCTCCGGACATTGTCCGGGTCGCAGCGGATTTCCACTCGGTTGGCCTGCAGTTCTTCAAATGCAAAACGGGTGATTCGTTCGACCGCTTCTGTTACATAGCCCTTGCCTTCGAACCGGCTGTCTACCCAATAGCCGATTTCAAACTTGCGCACTTCCCAGTCAATGCGGTGGAGCCCGCTCGATCCGATAAATTGCTCGTTTGTTTTATCAAAAAAATGCAGGCGCAAATCTTTGCGCAGTGCAAAATCTGCAGCCGCCTGGATCAAATTAGCGGTCGTTTCAGCCAGGTTTGGTTCGTTTTGCGCAAACGGCATCCACGGGCGCAGCGCCTCCATCGAATGGCGCACCGCCTCAAAACTGAGTACAGCATCTTCTTTTTTCGGCGCACGAATCAGCAGCCGCTCGGATTCGAACGAATCCGGAAATTCCAGCATGACCGGATTGAATGGCTGTTCTGCAGGCGGCTTTACATCATCGTCCCACATAACAGGCGTCGTGACGCCTGCTTCCCAGTCCTCGCG
>JASKZU010000114.1 GCA_030147455.1 Planococcus sp. (in: firmicutes)
GCTGCGAACGAACGTGTATCGATGACGTTTACCAAATTCAATGTTGCGTGGTTCCGTTCGGCAATGCCGATGGATTTCTTGAATGCCCATTCAGCTTCCTTGGAACCATCTACTGCTACCATGATTTGTTTGTACTTTAGAGTCATCGTTGCATTCCTCCTTTTTCTTACTGTTTACCTTTCGTGATAAGGCCGGGATGTACCTTCCTAAAACCGAAAAAAATCGCGATTTCCATAATTTCTTTTTATCGCTATATCAACATATTATGAATTGGTAACAAACGGTAGAATCAAGAAAACCAGATGCATGATATAGGCTTAGAAAATAGAAAAATAGTAAAGCAAAAACGTTAGAAATCTGATAAACTGGGAATGACTCAGCTTCACTTACTTTTCAATATTTTATTATTTCACACACAATATACTGGAGGGTTTTGAAATGCGCATTGGGGTACCGACAGAAGTTAAAAACAATGAAAACCGCGTAGCTATGACACCGGCAGGAGTCGTCAACTTGGTGATGTTTGGACATGAAGTCCACATCCAATCCGGCGCTGGCATCGGTTCCGGCTTTACAGATGCTGATTACGAGGAAGCGGGGGCTGTTATTGTACCGGATGCCGAGCAGGCATGGGCACAGGAAATGGTCATGAAAGTAAAAGAACCTGTAGCGAGCGAATACGGATATTTCCGCGAAGGACAAGTGCTGTTTACGTATTTGCATTTAGCGCCGGAAGTAGAATTGACAAAAGCATTGCTAGAAGCGAAAGTGACAGGCGTAGCGTACGAGACTGTGCAATTAGAGAACCGCTCACTGCCACTGTTGACGCCAATGAGTGAAGTGGCCGGACGCATGTCCACGCAGATTGGCGCACAGTTCCTGGAGAAAATCCACGGTGGTGGCGGCATATTGCTTGGCGGCATCCCTGGCGTTTCGCGCGGAAAAGTAACTGTTGTTGGAGGCGGTGTTGCCGGAACAAATGCAGCGAAAGTGGCTGTAGGGATGGGGGCGGATGTAACAATTCTTGACCTGAACCCGGAGCGGCTTCGCCAACTGGATGATTTGTTCGGCAAAGACGTGCAGACACTGGTTTCCAATCCGCTGAACATCGCCCAATCGGTCGAACAGTCGGATCTTGTGATCGGAGCGGTGCTGATTCCAGGCGCGAAAGCCCCGAAACTGGTGACTGAAGATATGATCCAATCCATGAAGCCCGGCTCTGTCGTAGTGGACATCGCCATTGACCAAGGCGGCATCTTTGAAACAAGCGACCGCATCACGACGCATGATGCCCCTACCTACATTAAGCATGACGTTGTGCATTATGCAGTGGCAAACATGCCGGGAGCTGTGCCGCGCACTTCGACGATCGGGCTGACGAACGTTACAGTCCCTTACGCTGTACAAATCGCCAACAAGGGAATAAAGCAAGCGATTCTTGACAATGAGGCATTGAAAAAAGGCGTCAATACGATGAATGGCCATGTGACCTACAAAGCAGTAGCGGATGACCAAAACCTCGACTACAAGCCAGTCGAAGAACTCCTTCAATAAAATAAAAGAGCTGTTTCTAAACTCCGGAGGAGATAGGAACAGCTCTTTTTCAGTTTCAGACGATAGTCAGCGTTTTAGGATAGCGGGTCAGTACTTCGTATCCGTCTTCAGTGACAGCAACATCGTCTTCGATGCGGACGCCGACTTGGCCTGGCAGGTAAATGCCCGGTTCAATCGTAAATACCATGCCGGCTTGAAGCGGCATGTCGTTGCTGCCGTGGATAGATGGAAATTCATGGACCGAAATGCCAAGCCCGTGACCAAGGCGGTGGGTGAAAAACTCGCCGTATCCAGCTTCGTCAATAACGGTGCGGGCAATGCGGTCCAGTTCGGCAGCAGTAACTCCAGGCCGGACGGCATCGAGCGCTGCTTGTTCAGCCTGCCTGACCACTTCGTACACTTCTTTTGCCTGCGGGCTCGGCTCACCAAAAGCGAGCGTGCGCGTAATGTCTGAGCAGTAGCCGTTGTAAATGACCCCTAAGTCCATCAGCACCAAATCCCCGCGCACGATTTTGCGGTCGCCGGTATGCCCGTGCGGAGAAGCGGCTTTTGGCCCTGTGAGAACCGTTGTGTCGAAAGACATATGGGTAACGCCGCGCTTTTTCAAGGCAAGTTCGATTTCTGTCATCAGTTCGATTTCCGTCATGCCTTCATGCATCTTGTCGGCTGCAACTTCGATGGCGTAGTCGGCAAGAGCTGCTGCATGTCGCAGAATGTCCAGTTCACCTTCAGTCTTGACGACGCGCATTGCATTCAGCTGCTCATCGATTGAATGAATTTCAGGTGATTCGAAATGGTGGTTCAACGCATCCAAGCGATCTACTGTCAGATGAACTTTTTCGATGGCAATCTGTTTGATCGGCTGCTGGCGTGTTTGGGCTGTTTCATACAAAACGTGCATGGCCTCTTGCGTATCCCTATGGCCTGCCAGTTCGCCTGCCCAACCAGCAGCTTTGGCGTCCGGCATTTCCATAGCCGGGCAAATCAAAAACGGCTCGTCATTGGCAAATACCATAACGGCGAGAAGCCGCTCTTTAGGATCGCTGTTGAACCCAGTCAAATAAAACACGTTGTGCGGATCGGTGATGAGCGCCGCGTCCAGTTGGCGGTCGTTCAAATACTGCTGCAATTTGCTTAACTTGTCCATGTAAAGCCCTCCTCTTCATGTGTAGCATATCAAAATTCAGGGTATAAAACAGCTGAAAGCGGCGAGTGAAAATAATGGGAGGGATAATATGAAAATATCGTATCATGGCCATTCGGTTGTCAAAATTGAGACCGAAGGCAAAACGATTTTGATTGATCCATTTATTACAGGCAATAAGTTGACTGATTTGACAGTCGGCGAACAAAAGCCAGATGCCATTTTGCTGACGCATGCTCATAACGACCACGTCGGCGATACAGTAGAAATTGCCAAAGCGAGCGGTGCAGTAGTAGTTGCGACTGTCGAATTGGCAGACTACCTCGGAACCCAGGGCATTGAAACAGTCACGATGAACCTCGGGGGCTCCAAGCAGTTCGATTTCGGCAAAGTAAAGTTGACAAAGGCATTCCACAGTTCCTCGTATACGACAGAAAGCGGAGAAGTGATTTACGGCGGCATGCCGGCGGGAATCCTGTTTGAAGCAGAAGGAAAAACCGTCTATCATGCCGGTGACACCGAAGTGTTCGGCGACATGGAAATTCTCGGAAAGCGCCACTCCATTGATGTGGCTTTCGTGCCAATCGGCGACTTTTTTACGATGGGGCCGGAAGATGCCGCTTATGCAGTCGAACTCCTCAATCCTAAAACCGTCGTGCCGGTTCATTATAATACTTTCCCGCCGATCGAGCAGGACCCCGAGCAATTCAAACAACTTGTTAAGTCGGCATCGGTTGAAATCATGCAGCCCGGTGATAGCATCGAGCTGTAACCATGCAATAAAAGGCATCGAAACTTATTTGGTTTCGATGCCTTTTTCATGTTCATTCTTAATTTTTGCCTATCGAGCATGCATTTTGCCATTACCGGCTTGCAATCGGATTATGATAAACTAAAAAAAGAGCTTAGCAGAAAGATTGGTGAACTAATGGCGACCAAGCATGAACAGATTTTGGATTACATTGAGACGTTGGCAGTCGGAGAAAAAATATCCGTGCGCCGCATCGCCAAGGAATTGCAAGTGTCAGAAGGCACCGCTTACCGCGCCATCAAAGAGGCGGAAAACCAGCGGCTTGTCTCTACAATCGAACGTGTCGGGACGATTCGAATCGAACGCAAGAAAAAAGAAAACATAGAGCGGCTGACATATGCGGAAATCCTTAAAATTGTCGATGGCCAAGTGCTTGGCGGACGTGCAGGGCTGCATAAATCGCTTACCAAATTCGTCATTGGAGCCATGCAGCTTGAAGATATGATGCGCTATACAGAAGCCGGAAACTTGCTGATTGTCGGCAATCGGTTCAAGGCGCATGAATATGCTTTGCGGGCAGGAGCAGCCGTCTTGGTGACGGGCGGTTTTGAGGCTTCTGACCAAGTGAAAAAACTGGCTGACGCATACGAACTGCCGGTCATTTCAACGAGCTATGATACGTTCACCGTAGCAACGATGATCAACCGGGCGATCTATGACCAATTGATTAAAAAAGAAATCCTATTGATTGAAGATATTGTGATTCCGCTTGAGAATACGCATTTTCTTCATGCCAAGGACTCCATCAGCCGTTATCATGCACTTAACAGCGAAACGACGCATGGCGGTTTTCCAGTAGTCGACGGCAGCGGAAAACTGGTCGGCATCGTAACATCACGCGACGTAATTGGCCATCCTGAGAACGATCCGATCGATAAAGTGATGACGCGCGACCCGATTACCGTTTCCCTTCAGACAAGCGTGGCGGCTGCCGGCCACCGCATGATTTGGGAAGGCATTGATTTGCTGCCGATTACCAATGAGCAGCATGCATTGCTCGGTGTCATCAGCCGCCAAGACGTCCTAAAGGCGATTCAAACTGCCCAGCGCCAGCCGCAACAGGGAGAGACGATCGACGATATCATTAAAAGCCAGTTGACGCTTGTGCAGCATGACAAATTGAGCTTGGAATTCCGCGTCACGCCCCAAATGACCAACGCCTATGGCTCGTTGTCCTACGGAGCTTACACGATGGTGCTGACAGAAGCGGCCGCGACAGCGCTTAAGACAAAAAATCGAAAAGACAGTGTGCTTGAGAACATTACCGTGTATTTCCTGAAACCTGTACAATTGGATGCGACATTGGTCATTCGCCCATCTATTCTTGACATCAGCCGTAAGTCAGCGAAAGTTGATGTGGAAGTTCTGTACGGACAACAAGTAATCGGCAAGGCAATGCTGACATTTCAATTGCTGGACCGCTAAATAAAAAAACCTCTCCAAACGGAGAGGTCAGATTATGGATTAAGGCGTGTTTCTTCGTCAAGAAACTTTTGGTAGTGGCGATTGGCCTTTACATTATGGATGATGATGCCGATGCCAAGAATGATGAAAATGCCGCCAATGATATAAGTAACGGCAGTTTGAAAAATGACGATTTGGTTGATGCCAAAAAAGGTGATAAAGCTGCCGAGACCGATTGAAGCCCGTGTGGCATACCAGTTTTTTCGGACCGGCAGCCGCGTACGGATTTGTTTTGTTTTATAATAGAGGTAGAAAACGGCAGAAAAAACGATAAGAAATATAAATATAAGCATGGGAAACCTCCTGAATTGCAAATCTACTATCCATTGTAAGGGGGATGGCAGAAAAATGCGAACGGATTTCCTTTGCCCCCGGAGGAATGAAGCAATGTACAGTCAAATCATCGACACAATTAAGCAATTCGATACCATCATCATTCATCGCCATGTACGGCCGGATCCAGATGCCTATGGCTCCCAAATCGGCCTGAAACAATTGATCAGTCAAAATTACCCTGAAAAACGAGTGCTTGCAGCAGGAACCCATGACTATACGATGGATTTTCTCGGATTTCCAGATGCAGTGGCAGACGAAGATTTTGATGGTGCGCTAGTTATTGTCACCGATACGGCAAATACTGACCGTATCGACGATCAGCGCTACGTTAAAGGCGCCAAGCTGATTAAAATCGATCACCATCCGAACGATGACAACTACGGAGACATCTGCCAAGTTGATACGGCGGCAAGTTCTTCTTCTGAAATGATTTATGAATTATATACATACGGAAAGAATGAAGACAATTGGGTGATGCCGGACGCCGGCGCGCGCATGTTGTATGCAGGAATTATCGGGGATACTGGGCGTTTTCTTTTCCCGAGCACCACACAAAAGACATTTGATGTAGCGGGAGAACTGATCAAGTATGACTTTGACCGCAACCAGCTGCATGATGGCATGTATGAAATGGAGCGCAAATTGCTTCATCTTCAAGGCTATATGTACCAAAACTTCAAAATGAATGCTGACGGAGCGGCTTATGTGAAGATTACGCAGTCCATTCTTCGGCAGTTCAACGTAACTCCGACGGATACATCGCTGCTCGTTGGTTCGCTCGGAAACGTGAAAGGCATACGCGCCTGGGTCATCCTCATCGAAGAGGAAACTGAGATCCGCGTACGCCTGCGGTCAAAAGGCCCGGTTATCAATGCGCTGGCAAAAGAGTTTGGCGGCGGAGGGCATCCGATGGCTTCCGGGGCTGTGGCATATTCTTGGGAAGAAGCAGACCGTGTGATCGAGCGGCTTCAGGAAATCTGTGCCGGTGTTTAAGGAAAAGAGGTGTTGAAATGGTTTATCCACATATCGTGACCGCGGCCGATCCGCTAAAAAGCACGATTCGCCTGGAAGAACTTTTCACAGTGCTTACCGAACAAAATGCACGTGCTGCGGCACTAGTTAATTCTAAACTGTATGGCGTGCTTCCGTTCTGGGAAGCATGCAACAAGGCTGGCATTCATGGAGTGCTCGGCCTTTCCGTACCGATTGATTTTGAAGGCATTGCGCTCCCAGTGGTCCTTTACGCCCAAAACAACGAAGGTTATCAAATGCTGTTGAAGCTGACGAGTGCATTGTCGACCCGGGACGCAGAAGCTATTCCGAAAAAATGGCTGGCTGCTTATCAGTCCGGCGTCTTCTGCGTTGTTCCGGATCAAACGGATTGGGTTCTCACGGATAGAAGTGCAGCGCTCGATTATTTAAAGCAAGTATTTGGCGCACGCATTGCCGCAAGTATTAGCCGGCCGGGCGGAATCAAACGCGAATCAGAACCAGCATTCCGTGCATCATGCGACAACGCAGGGATTTCGTTTATCGCGAGCCAGGAATGCCGCTATGTAAAAAAGGAAGACGCATTTGCCTATGAAGTCGCACAAGCGATTGGCAGCGGCCTCAAGTTGAATGACACTGAGCGGGCAAAGCCTGAACATGATTTTGCTTATGTGCCGACAGCACTGGAATGGACAGAATGGTTCTCGGATGAACCAGAGTTGCTCGCGGCATCAGAGAAGCTGTTGCTGGCCTGCAAGGTGAATATTCCGCTTCATCGCCAGCTATTGCCGAAATACCCGGTAAAACAAGGCCAGGAAAAAAATGAAGTTATCCACGCGCTGTGCATGCGCGGCCTGGAAGAACGAACAGCAGCCGTTACGGATGAATACAATCGCCGGCTGGAATATGAACTCGGCATTATTGCTTCAATGGGCTATATTGATTATTTCCTGATTGTGGCCGACTTTATGTCGTTTGCCAGAAACAAAGGAATTCAGACAGGTCCTGGCCGTGGCTCATCGGCAGGCTCGCTGGTTGCTTATGCACTTCGCATTACCGACGTTGATCCGCTCGTGCACGGGCTGCTGTTTGAGCGCTTCCTGAATCCGGAGCGTGTGACTTTGCCGGATATCGACATCGATTTTGCCGATCATCGCCGTCACGAAGTAGTTGAATATGTAGCCCAGAAATACGGTGCGCTGCAAACTGCGCAAATTATTACATTCGGCACATTGTCAGCCAAAGCGGTTGCACGCGACACAGCCCGTGTTTTCGGATTCGAGTCAGAAGAACTCGAAAAAATATCAAAAATGATTCCAAGCCGCGTTGGCATTACGCTGCGTTCAGCGCTGCGCGAATCCAAGCCGCTCGAAACGTGGATCATCGGAAACGAGGCAAGAGAACGGTGGTTCAAGACGGCGCTTAAGCTGGAAGGACTGCCGAGGAACTCGTCGATTCATGCGGCAGGAGTGATTTTAAGCCCGGGCCCGCTTGTGGACTATGTACCGATCGAGAAAGGGAATGAAGATATTTTCATTACCCAGTGGCCCATGCAGGAACTCGAGGCAATCGGCCTTCTCAAGATGGATTTTCTTGGTCTGCGCAATTTGACCGTGTTGGAAACGATGGCTTTTCTAGTGAAGCAGGATTTCAAGAAACGCATCGATTACCGAAGCTTGCCGCTCGATGACTCGGCCACCTATCAGCTTTTGGCCAAAGGAGATACAGCCGGCATCTTTCAGCTGGAGTCTGCTGGAATGCGGCGTGCGCTAATGCTGATCAAGCCGAGTGCGTTCGGCGACATTGTAGCGGTAAATGCGCTGTACCGGCCGGGCCCGATGGAATTTATTCCGCTTTATGCCAAGCGCAAGCACGGAGAAGAGCCGGTATCTTTTATTCATCCGGTATTGGAGCCGATTCTCTCGGAAACTTACGGCGTTATCGTTTACCAGGAGCAAATCATGAAGATTGCGGCTGAGATGGCAGGATTCAGCTTGGGCGAAGCCGATCTGCTGCGGCGTGCTGTCAGCAAGAAAAGCCGCCAAATCTTAGATGAAGAACGCGAGCATTTTGTCACAGGAGCGACCGCCAATGGCTATACAGCCAAAGATGCAGAAGCGGTGTATGACTTGATTGTGCGCTTTGCTGACTACGGCTTCCCGAAAAGCCATGCGGTTGCCTATAGCATGATTTCCTACCAACTGGCTTATATGAAAGCTCATTATGCGGTTCAGTTTTATGCCGCTCTTTTGGCCAACAGCCAGGGAAACAACGAAAAGACAACGCAGTTTATGCGGGAAATGAAAGACCGGGGCATCCCGCTGGCCCCGCCGTGCATCATTAGAAGCCACCGCGGATTTTCCTCTGAGCAGCAATTGGTCAGAACCGGTTTAGGGGCGGTAAAAGGAGTTCCAGGCACTGTCATAAAAGCGATTCTTGCAGCAAGAAAAGAAGGCACTTTCCACAGTTTGTTCAATATTGCCGAGCGTATTTCAGCCGTACATTTTACGCGCAAGGCTTTTGAGCCATTGATCAAAGCAGGCGCACTCGATGCACTTGGTGAAGACCGGGCCGTGCTGCTGGCTTCTCTTGACAGTGCGATCAAGCACGCGGAATTGGTCAAGCCGAACGAAGAACCTGGTTTGTTTGACGAGATGGGTTCTTCGTTCATGAAGCCGAAATACGCCAAAGCCGAACCGATGCCAGATAGCTTGAAGCTGGAGTTTGAAAAAGAGGCGCTTGGATTTTATTTAAGCACTCATCCGGCTGCCCGTTAAAAACAACCGCGCAGCGCAGTGTTTACTTCTCTTTATGTTTTGGTCAACAAACACGACCGGGAGCGAGTGCATGTGCTCGGAATGGTAGAGGACGTCCGCAGGATCAGAACGAAAAAAGGCGATGCCATGGCATTTATCACGCTACAAGATGAAACAGGCACCGCCTCGATCACCTTGTTTCCGAAAGAATATGCTGATTACAACGAACGGCTGGAACCCAATGCGTTGGTGGAAGTTCAAGGGACAATTGAAAACCGCCAAGGCAAAACAACTGTCATTTGCAAAAACATGACAATGTAATAGGCCCAATCGGCTGATTTTAGTTGTTGCGTTAGTTTCAACTGCTTTTCTTGCAAAAGAAAAGCAGTTTTTTCTTTACGGGAGCCGAAATTTTTTGTAAAGTATAGAAAGATTAGTGGTCAGACCACTTTCAAAAAAATGGAAACAAGAGGAGTTTTCATGAATCAGCCGAAGCGCTATTTAAATATCGTCAGTGAAATGCGCGATATGATCCGTGATCAGAACATACGCCCTGGAGACCGAATTCCTTCTGAAAGAGAGCTGGCCGAAAAGCTTGCCGTTGGGCGTTCAACAATACGCGAAGCATTGAGAAGCCTGGAACTGCTTGGGCTAATCGAAACGCGCCGCGGTGAAGGAACCTTTCTTGCAGATCCGAAAAAGCACCGCTTGGTTGAATTGTTGTCGACTTTTATTTTGCAGGACAACAAATCGCTGGATGATGTCCGAAAGACGATGTGCATTCACGAAACGGCGGCTATACAAGCCATTTGTGGAAGCGAGGCAGCCCAACTGCCGGTATGGGACAGTTTGCTTGCGCGTTTGGAAGGCGAAGAGTTCAAGCGGGAAGATTTCGTCAGGGAACTGATGGTATTGTCAGGCAATCGGCTGTCGCTGAAAATTTGGTTTTTACTCAAGCAGTACAGCGGCAATCCCTATGACGGAGACGTATCCGCTGAGGAGAAGATCTTGCTGGCAAATATTTTGCGGGCGATTGAAGAACGGGATGCCGAAACTGCCATCCGCGATTTTAATTCTTGGAGCAGTGTCTTAATCAAAGGAGAGAATAACGAATGGCCATGATAAGAGATATATTCAAACGAAAGCGTGATGAAAAAGAAGCAACGATTCCATCGAAAGCTGCGAAAGATGTACCTGAAGGCTTGATGACGAAATGTCCTAATTGCAAGCAAATCACGTTGACAAAAGAATTGGAAAACCTCGGGAAAGTATGCCCGAAATGCGACCACCACTTTAAAATGACTGCGCATGAGCGCATTGCCCATTTAATGGATGGCGGCCATTTTGAGTCGATCGATGACCACATCAAGTCAGAAAATCCGCTCGGTTTTCCAGGATATGCGGAAAAAGTACAGGCAGACAGTGAAAAAACCGGCTTGAACGAAGCCGTATTAACCGGTTCCGGTGAAATCGATGGGCGCCGGGTCGTAGTAGCGGTTATGGATTCTCATTTCCGGATGGGCTCAATGGGCTCGGTTGTCGGTGAAAAAATCACGCGTGCTGTCGAACTTGCAACCGAGTTGAAAGTTCCGTTCCTCATTTTTACAGCAAGCGGCGGAGCCCGCATGCAAGAAGGCGTTTTGTCGCTGATGCAGATGGCAAAAACAAGTGTCGCGTTAAAACGCCATTCAAATGAAGGGCTATTGTTTGTTTCGATTTTAACGCATCCGACAACAGGCGGCGTCTCTGCCAGCTTTGCCTCTGTTGGGGATATTAACCTTGCAGAGCCAAAAGCGTTGATCGGTTTTGCCGGCCGCCGCGTGATCGAACAAACAGTGCGCGAAAAACTGCCGGAAGATTTCCAGACCGCTGAGTTTCTGCTTGCCCACGGCCAACTGGATGCAGTCGTGCACCGTTCGGATATGCGCGAAACGCTTTCTACAATTGTCCGGCTGCATGTGAAAGGAGGCAGCACTGATGCCTAAAAAGAAAACCAAGACGATGCCGTTCGAAGAGCCGCTGATCGAACTGCGAAAGAAAATTTCCGAACTGAAAGAATACACCAAAACGGCTGACGTAGACCTTAGCGCGGAGATTTCTTCGCTCGAAGACCGGTTTGCCAAACTGGAAGAAGAAATTTATGAAAACATGAAGCCGTGGGACCGCGTGCAAGTGGCGCGGCATCCAGAGCGGCCGACCACGTTGGATTATTTGTCGCTTGTCTTTACTGATTTTCTTGAGCTTCATGGCGACCGTACATACGGCGACGACGAAGCGATTGTTGGGGGCATTGCCAGCTTTGACGGGCAGCCTGTCACGGTCATCGGGCATCAGCGCGGCAAAGACACAAAAGAAAATGTCCGCCGCAACTTCGGCATGCCGCATCCGGAAGGCTACCGCAAAGCGATGCGCTTAATGAAGCAGGCAGAAAAATTCGGCCGGCCCATTGTTTGCCTGATCGATACAAAAGGCGCCTATCCGGGGAAAGCCGCTGAAGAGCGCGGCCAAAGCGAAGCGATTGCACGCAACCTTGTAGAAATGGCAGGGCTGGAAGTGCCGGTTTTATCCATCGTGATTGGTGAAGGCGGCAGCGGAGGTGCACTTGCTCTCGGCGTCGGCAACCAAATTCTCATGCTGGAGAACTCTACGTTCTCGGTCATCTCGCCGGAAGGAGCCGCATCTATTTTATGGAAAGATGCAGCATTGGCGAAAACGGCTGCAGAAGCCATGAAGATCACTGCGCCTGATTTGCTGCAAATGGGCATTATCGAGCATATGATTCCCGAAGTACGCGGAGGCGCCCATCATGACCCAGCCCGTCAAGCAGAGTTGATCAGCGGTGCAATTCGTTACTCGTTGAACGAACTGAAAGACCTAAGTGCGGACGAACTAATAGCACAACGATATGATAAATTCAGAGCGATCGGTGTATTCGCCGAGTAAAAAGCCGCCTCCTGCGGCTTTTTTTGCTTTTTGCCATTAAAAAAAGCGTAGGATATGAGGGAATAGGGACTGACAGCATCCTGCTCGCGTGGTAAGGTGAATAAAGTAATAAGTAAGTGTATGAGGCGGTTCGGATGAAAAAAATCGGAGTCTTAACAAGCGGGGGCGATTCGCCGGGGATGAACGCGGCGGTCCGTGCCGTTGTCCGCAAAGGCATTTACCACGGCGTCGAAGTAGCGGGCGTTTATTATGGCTATCAGGGCTTGATCGAAGGCAACATCCAAGACCTGGAGGCAGGAGACGTGGGCGATATTATTCAGCGCGGCGGAACCAAGCTTTATTCTGCAAGGTGCGATGAGTTCCGTACAGAAGAAGGCCAACAGAAAGCAATCGAGCAAATGAAAAAAAATGGGCTCGAAGGGCTGGTCGTCATCGGCGGTGACGGTTCATACCGCGGAGCGATGGCCTTGACAAAAAAAGGCATGCCGAGTGTAGGCGTGCCGGGTACGATCGACAATGACATTCCGGGAACAGATTACACGATTGGCTTTGATACGGCGCTCAATACGGTTATTGAAGCGATTGACAAAATTCGCGATACAGCCACGAGCCATGAACGCACGTTTATCATTGAAGTAATGGGGCGCGATGCTGGAGATTTGGCATTATGGGCAGGCCTTTCCGGTGGAGCCGAAACAATTCTGATTCCGGAAGATACTTTTGATATTGACGATATGCTCGAACGTCTTGAAAGCGGGCGCAAGCGCGGCAAAAAGCATAGCATCATCATTGTTGCAGAAGGCGTGATGAGCGGCGCAGAACTTGCTGAGCTGATCGCAAGCAAAGCGGATATTGAAACGCGTGTCTCTGTACTGGGCCACATTCAACGCGGAGGCTCTCCTACAGCACGTGACCGCGTGCTCGGAAGCTTGTTTGGCGCCAGAGCTGTTGAAGTGCTGCTCGAAGGAAAAAGCGGGCGCGCAATTGGCATGAAAAATCATCAGGTGGTAGACTATGATATGACAGCAGCGTTCGAACAAAAACGCCATGCCGATATGAAATTGTACGAACTATCCAAAGAATTATCAATTTAAACAGTTAAATGGAGTGAGTGTATTGAGAAAAACAAAAATCGTCTGCACAATCGGGCCGGCCAGTGAGTCGCCGGAAACACTAGAACAATTGATGGAAGCGGGCATGAACGTTGCACGCCTGAACTTTTCGCACGGCAGCCATGAAGAACATGCTTTGCGCATCCAGCGCATCCGCGAGGCTTCCGAGAAAACCGGCAAAACAGTCGGCATCTTGCTCGATACGAAAGGCCCTGAAATCAGAACGCATAAAATGGAAAACGATTCAATTGAATTAGAAACCCATGCGGCTATTACGATTTCAATGACTGAAGTGCTTGGAACAAGCGAAATGTTCTCTATCACTTACGACAAATTGATTGAAGATGTCCAAGAAGGCTCGATTATTTTGCTTGACGATGGATTGATCGAATTGCGCGTTTCAGGCATCGATAAAGAGCAAGGCTTGATTCATACAGTCATCGAAAATGCCGGTACGCTAAAAACGAAAAAAGGCGTAAACGTCCCAGGCGTTTCGGTTCAATTGCCTGGGATCACTGAAAAAGATGCACAAGATTTGCTGTTCGGAATCGAACAGGACGTGGATTTTGTTGCCGCATCATTCGTTCGCCGCCGTTCAGACGTTATGGAAATCCGCAGCTTGCTGGAGAAAAACGGCGGTTCCCATATTCAAATCATCCCGAAAATCGAAAACCAGGAAGGCGTCGACAACTTGGATGAAATCATTATGGTTTCAGACGGCCTGATGGTTGCGCGTGGTGATCTGGGGGTTGAAATTCCAGCTGAAGAAGTGCCGATTGTCCAAAAATCAATGATTGATAAATGCAACAGTGCCGGAAAGCCGGTTATCACTGCGACTCAAATGCTTGATTCCATGCAGCGCAATCCTCGCCCTACACGTGCAGAAGCAAGCGATGTGGCTAATGCCATTTTTGACGGAACGGATGCCATCATGTTATCAGGAGAAACAGCTGCTGGGCTTTATCCGGTCGAATCAGTCGAAACGATGCACCGGATTGCTGAAACGACAGAGGCTGCACTAAACCATAAACAAATCGTCTCGAACCGCCGCAAAGAAAAAGAGTCGAACATGACAGAAGCGATTGGGCAAGCAGTTGCCTATACAGCACTCAATTTGCGTGTTCACGCAATACTCGCTCCAACCGAAAGCGGCCATACAGCAAAAATGATTTCAAAATACCGCCCTGGTGCACCGGTTATCGCCATTACGTCGACAGCACGCACTGCTCGTAAATTGACGTTGATTTGGGGCGCGCATCCAATCGTTGGAACACGCGTAGAATCAACGGATGCAGTACTTGAAGTTGCGGTAGAAGAAAGCCTTAAGCATGGCTTGATCAAGCACGGGGACCTGGTCATCATCACGGCAGGGGTGCCGGTTGGCGAAGCAGGAACGACCAACTTGATGAAATTGCGCGTTATCGGCGACATTTTGGCAAAAGGCCAAGGCATTGGCAAAAGTGTAGGGTATGGGGAAGCAGTCGTTGCCCGCACAGCTGACGAAGCACTGGCAATGGACACAACAGGAAAAATCATCGTAACGTACGGGACAGACCGCGATATGATGGAAGCCATCAATAACTGTGCAGGCATTGTGACGGAAGAAGGCGGTTTGACAAGCCATGCGGCAGTTGTAGGATTAAGCCTTGGCATTCCGGTCATCGTCGGCGTTAAAGATGCAGTTTCCAAAATCGAATCCGGTCAGGAAATTACGATTGATGCTGATGCCGGCGTGATTTACAACGGCCACGCCAGCGTACTGTAAGTAAAAGATGGAGGTCGATCGACTATGATGAAGTGGATTTTTCTGGCATTGGTAATCGTCCCGACCCTCGAACTGGCAATTTTGATTTGGGCGGGCGGACAGATTGGTTTTTTCTGGACGCTTGCATTAATTATTTCTACAGGAATGCTTGGGGCTTTCTTGGCGAAACGCCAAGGTCTTAAAGCCATCCGTGATATTCAAGCAAGCATGAGCCAATTAGAGCCGCCAGGCGACCGATTGATCGGCGCTGCATTTATTCTGGTCGGCGGCGCTTTGCTGCTGACGCCTGGTTTTATCTCAGATGCTGTGGGCTTTAGCTTATTGTTCAGCCCGACTCAAAAAATCTACAAGCCATTTGTTTACCGAATGCTGCAAAAGAAGATGAAAAATACCCGGATTATCGTTGGATAACTCCGGGTTCATTCTTCATAAGATTTCCGGAAGAAAATTTAAAGAGCGTTTTCATTCACAAACTATACAAAGTTGATTATAATAACTAGGTAAGTCCATTTACGGAAAAGTGCATGAAAGCAGATGACTCATTATTCTGTCTTTTTTTTTGGAATGATGAAGTAGAATCAAGAAGGAGAGATTTCCATGACATCATCAAAAGGTTTAGAAGGTGTAGTAGCGACGCAATCGGCAATCAGTTCGATTATTGACGACACACTTACATACGTCGGCTATAACATCGATGATCTTTCCAACAACGCCAGCTTCGAAGAAGTGATTTATCTTCTGTGGCATCAATGCCTGCCAAAAGCAGACGAACTGGCGGAACTGAAGCAGCAGCTTGCCGACAACATGGCCGTACCGCAAGCGGTACTGGACCACTTTAAAACAT
>JASKZU010000148.1 GCA_030147455.1 Planococcus sp. (in: firmicutes)
GAAGCCGAAATCAATACACGCGATAAAAAGCGGATCTTGATTGATAATTATGCAGTATGGCGCGTCACAAATCCGCTCAATATGATTTCAAATGCAGGAACAATCGTCAACGCCGAGTCGCGCATGGAAGAGTTTATTTATTCGGTCGTGCGGACAGAACTTGGCCAATTGGACTATGACGAAATCATCAATGATGAAGACTCTTCGCGGGGCAGCGTCAACGACAACGTAACTGCGAAAGTAAATGAATTGCTGGCAACTGACAACTATGGCATCGAAGTGGTAGACGTGCGAATCAAGCAAACCGATTTGCCGTCTGAAAACGAACAAGCGGTCTTTACACGTATGATTTCAGAGCGCGATTCCACTGCTCAGGACTATTTATCACAAGGGGATGCGCGCAAATTAGAAATCGAAGCGCAAGCAGACCGCGAAGCGCAGGAATTGATCGCAACAGCGCGCAAAGAAGCTTCGTTGATTCAAGCGGAAGGCGAGTCGGAAGCTGCCCAAATCTACAACGAATCGTTTTCAAAAGATCCGGAATTCTACGAGCTGTACCGTTCGCTGGAATCTTATTCGAAAACGATCGGCGAAGACACCGTTATCATTATGCCGTCTGATTCACCTTATGCAAGCTTGTTGACAGGAAATCTGGAATAAGCTCTAGTGCCGTCATTTCTCTTCTTTTTGCCCCCGTGGTAAAATAAAGGGAATGACGGTTTTTTATTGGAAAGGGGTAATTTTGTGCCGAAGAAAATATTATTGCTCGATGGCAACAGCTTGGCTTACCGCGCTTTTTTTGCGCTGCCGCTGCTGACCAACGACAACGGAATTCATACAAATGCAGTTTACGGTTTTACAACGATGCTGCAAAAACTGCTGGAGGAAGAACAGCCGACCCATATGATGGTGGCGTTCGATGCCGGAAAAACCACATTCAGAAACGAAGCCTTTAAAGATTATAAAGGCGGCAGGCAAAAAACTCCGCCTGAATTATCAGAACAGTTTCCATACTTGCGGAAACTGCTCGATGCTTATGGAATCAAACAATACGAGCTTGCCAATTACGAAGCAGACGACATCATCGGCACACTGAGCTTGCAGGCAGAACAATCGGGCGATCAAGTAATTGTTGTTTCGGGAGATAAAGATTTAACGCAGCTCGCCTCTGACTCGACTGTCGTATACATTACGCGCAAAGGCATTACAGATATTGAAAAATATACGGTCGAACATATTCAAGAAAAATACGGCCTAACGCCGCTTCAAATCATCGATATGAAAGGGCTTATGGGAGATTCTTCGGATAACATCCCAGGCGTTCCGGGCGTCGGCGAGAAAACTGCATTAAAACTGCTGGCCAAGTACCAATCGGTTGAAGGCGTTTATAGTGCGATTGAAGAGCAAAAAGGCAAAATGAAAGAGAAGTTGGTCGAAAACGAAGAGCTGGCCCATCTTTCAAAAAAACTGGCCACGATTGAGCGCCAGGCACCGGTAGAAGTTTCTATTGATGAAATCGGTTATTCAGGTCCAGACCACGATGAACTCGTGCGCATCTGGAATGAGTTGTCGTTTAAATCGCTGCTTGAAAAACTGGATTACACGGCAGAAGAAACCGAGAAAGAAGAGCTGCGTTTTGAAGTGCTTGAAAGGGTGGACCCAGAGTTGCTGGAAGATGAAATGGCGGTCCACCTGGAACTTTACGATGAACAGTATCACACGAGCCAGCTGCTGGGGGTGGCACTTGCGTCTGAGAAGGCAACTTACGTGATTCCGATGGAAGTTGCTGCTGCATCCGATCAATTGAAACAGTGGTTGGAAAACAGCCACACGGTCAAATATATGTCAGATTCAAAAGCCGCAACAGCTGCCTTTTTGCGAAACGACGTAGCAATCGACGGCGTCGGCTTTGATTTGATGCTCGGTGCGTATATCGTCAACCCGTCGCTTAAATACACGGACCTTGCCGATATTGTCCGTGAGTATGGCTATACTGAAGTTTCCACGAACGAACAAATTTATGGCAAAGGCGCGAAAAAGAAAGTGCCGGAGCCTGAGGTGTTGCAAGAACACATGGCAAGAAAGGTGCGTGCCATCTTTAATGTACGGCCGATTGTCGTCAGCAAGCTGGAAGAAAACGAGCAGTTTGACTTGTATGACAAACTGGAGCTGCCGCTCGCTGGTGTGCTCGGCCAAATGGAATCGTTCGGGGTAAAAGTGGACCGCGGGCAGCTGTCGGAAATGGGCACTGAGCTCAAGCGTAAACTGGAAATGATAGAACGCGAGATTTTTGCGCTCGCCGGTGAAGAGTTTAACATCAATTCACCGAAACAGCTCGGCGTTCTGCTGTTTGAAAAACTGGGCTTGCCGGCGATCAAAAAAACAAAAACCGGCTATTCTACAGCGGCGGATGTGTTAGAGAAACTCGAAGGCAAGCACGAAATCATCCACCATATTTTGATGTACCGCCAGCTCGGCAAGTTGCTGTCGACTTATATCGAAGGCTTGCTTAAAGAAATCCATGAAGACGGCAAGATCCATACGCGTTTCCAGCAGGCCTTGACGACGACAGGGCGCCTTAGCTCCATTAATCCGAACTTGCAGAACATCCCGATCCGTCTTGAAGAAGGACGCAAGATCCGAAAAGCGTTTGTTCCGTCTCAACCGGGCTGGCTAATGGTAGCTGCAGATTATTCGCAGATTGAATTGCGTGTACTGGCCCATATGTCAAAAGATGAAAGCTTGATCGAAGCGTTTCGGACAGATGTGGATGTACACACGAAAACAGCAAGCGATGTATTTAATGTACCGCTTGAAGAAGTTACATCCGATATGCGCCGTGCTGCCAAGGCGGTTAACTTCGGCATCGTTTATGGAATCAGCGATTATGGGCTTTCCCAAAGCCTGAACATCAACCGAAAAGAAGCAGCAGAGTTTATTGAAAAATACTTGTCGAGCTTCCCGGGTGTCCAGCAGTATATGACATCCATTGTAGAACAAGCAAAGCGTGATGGTTTTGTCACGACGCTGATGAACCGCAGACGCTATTTGCCAGACATCAACAGCTCTAATTTCAATTTGCGGAGTTTTGCTGAACGGACAGCTATGAATACGCCGATTCAGGGAAGTGCAGCAGATATCATCAAGCAGGCGATGATTGAAATGGACAAAGCGCTTGAACGCGAAGGCATGCAAGTCAAGATGCTCCTGCAAGTGCATGATGAGCTTATTTTTGAAGCGCCGCCAGAAGAACTCGATCAATTGATGAAGCTCGTACCGCAAGTGATGGAGTCGGCTGTGGAATTGAACGTTCCGCTGAAAGTCGACAGCGCATCCGGTGAAACTTGGTACGACACGAAATAAGGAGGAAACAACTATGCCGGAACTTCCGGAAGTAGAAGGGGTGGTCCGGCAAATTCGCCCGGTATCGATCGGCAAGCGCATCGTTTCTGTCTCGGTGTCCGATACGATACGCCGCTCCAAGCAATCAGGCAAAGAAGCCATTTTAAAGCGCATTGACCCGGCGGAGTTTGAGGAACGCCTATCCGGCGCACAAATACTCGCCGTTGAGCGGCGCAGCAAGTACATTTATATAACGCTGAAAAAAGACAGCGAATTTTTATTAGTTAACCACTTGGGGATGTCAGGCGCCTGGTTTTTTGTAGACAGCTTGCACAGTATCGCAGAAGATAAGTTCAGGCGCCATGTACACGTCGTGTTGACGCTCGATGACGGAAATATGCTGGCCTTCTCGGATATCCGCCGTTTTGGCGAAATGCGCGTGCTCGAAGAAGAAGGCGGCTTTCCCCCGCTGTTGCTGATGGCCCCTGAACCTTTTGCCGATAATGCGCAGGAATGGTTTTTGCAGCAGGCTGAAAGTCCGCGTTTTCGCAACAAACCGATCAAAGAAGTGATCATGGATGGCCGGGTCATTTCAGGCTGCGGCAATATATATGCGACAGAAGCATTGTTTCGGATGAAGATTCATCCGAAGCGCTCCGCAAGCCGCATCAGCCGGAAACGAAAAATTGAATTGTTTCAGGCCATCGCCGCGATCCTGCTTGAAAGCATTGAAGCGGGAGGCAGCACCATCTCGGATTACCGCAACATCAACGGAGAATCCGGCAAAATGCAGAACCGCTTCGGCATGTATGGCAAAAAACAGTGCACTGCCTGCGGCACCGCTACTAAAACTGTTAAAATTGCAAGTCGCGCATCGGTTTACTGCCCGGCTTGCCAGAAATGAGGAACTAGTATGATCATCGGACTGACCGGCAGCATCGCCAGCGGCAAAAGCACGGTAGCGCGTATGTTCAAGGAACTGGGCTATCCAGTCGTCGATGCTGATTTGGTGGCGCGGCAAGTAGTAGAACCAGGAACGGAAACTTTAAACAAGATCGAGCAGGCATTTGGACCGGAAGTGATTCGTGAAGACGGATCGATGGACAGGGGAAAAGTCGGCGCCATCATATTCAATGATCCGGAAAGCCGGGCTGTACTGAATGGCATTATCCATCCGGCCATCCGCACTGAAATGCTCAGCCAGCGGCAGGCGTTTGTGGATGCCGGCAGCCAGACGGTTGTTATGGATATTCCTTTGTTGTTTGAAAGCAAACTTGAGTACATGGTCGACAAAATTCTCGTGGTGAGCGTAACGGAAGCCGAACAATTAAAGCGGCTTATCGAACGCAATGGTTTTGCGGAAACCGAAGCCAAAGCACGCATCGC
>JASKZU010000157.1 GCA_030147455.1 Planococcus sp. (in: firmicutes)
TAACATCCTGCTCTTCGCCAAGCTGATGGGGGTTCAAGCCGAAATGGTTCATGGCATTGCCGATCACTTGGGAGCGCTTGTACAGATCTGGATCGTACAAGTCAACCGAGTCGATGGCGATTTGAGCGTCGGAAACGTCGATGATGCGCACCGCTTGCTGGTCAAGAACAGCGGCGAGCTGCAGGAAGTGCCACTGGTCACGAGCGGCAATGGAGTTGAAATGATTGTGCCCATTGACGTACAGCCCGGTTCCTTGCTTTTGGCTCAACGTTTCCCAAACCGGGATGGACGGAGGGATGCACAGTTTGTCTTTTTCGGAATTGGTCGTCGTCCCGTAAACGGGGTGGTGGCCGAAGACGAGCAGCGGCAAATCTCCGCTTTGTTTGATAAGGCTTGCGAGCCATTCAAGCTGTTCCTGGTCGAGCGTGCCGCCCCAATCGTCAAAATCCTGTTCTTTCGCCGTATCGATGAACGCCAGCACGGCAGATTCTGTTGTGACTGAATGGAAACGCTGCTGTCCGGTTGCCGCAAGCACTTCATCGCGCGATAGTGCATAAACATCGTGGTTGCCAAGCACATGGATAAACGGCTTTTGGTGGCGATTGATGAGGCTGTAAACTTCTTGAAGTTCTTCGTCAGTTCCGAAGTTCGTCAAATCACCCACCGATATGTACAAATCCGCAGGGATGGAAAAAAAGCGTTCGAGAAAGCTTTCAAAAAAGATGTTGCGGTCCTCTTCAATAAAGCGGTAATCCTCTTCTAAAGCCGGGTAATGCAAATCGCCGATCACTGCAATTTTCATAGCGTCGCCATCTCCTCTCAATTATCGAAACAACCACAGTATTGCAGACTATTGCTAAGCTGCCTTTAAGAACTTGTTAAGATTTGTAAATGCGCCGTTTTGCCGGCAAAAGAAATCTATAATGGAAGAAACTGAACGAGAGAGGGGAATGGAGGATGAAGAGCCAATGGAACAAAGCAGAAGTGATGGACCTGCTGCAGCGCCGCAAGAAAATTGCAGCCGTCAAATGCCCGAAAGCGATCGAGAAGGCACTGGCGAACAAAGAAGAAATCGCAGCCGTTTTCCTTTTGATGGGGTCGATCATGAACGTCAAACGGTATGTCGATGTTTTTCAAAACGAAGGCATTCCGGTGCTGATTCACGCAGAAAAAATCGGCGGCCTGCTGCTGAACAACGAAGGACTCGATTTTATCGCTAATTATGTAAAGCCGTTCGGCATCGTCACAACCAAACCCGCGCTGATCAAAAAAGCGAAAGAACGCAATTTGTTTGTCGTGCAGCGTGTATTCATGATCGATTCGGAAGTGTATGACCATGTACTGGACCATCGGCAAACGCCGGGGCCTGACATCATCGAGATTATGCCGGCGACATTGTACGATGTGATCGGTTCTTATTCGCAGCTATTGGAAATTCCGGTCATCACAGGCGGTTTGCTGTCGACTGCGTCCCACGTCCGGGCATCGCTGGAAGCTGGCGCGCTTGCTATCAGTACATCGAACGAGGCGCTTTGGGCAGAAGATTTTTCGGCGGTTGAATTGTTAAGATGACTTTTACATCCAGTACATACTGGGTTAACAAGCAAGCGATACAATCAATTACGACAAGTAGATAGATGGCCGGGTGCAATGAGAGAGACCCCAAATACCTTTTGCTCGATTCTAATCGGCGCGGAGGCTATTTGGGGTCTTTTCCTATGGCTTCCGGTTGATGTATGTACTTTAAAAAGAAAGAGGAGGCAGGGAAATGAAAAAATTCAGCTTTTTAGTGATGTCATCATTCGCGCTTTTGGGATTGGCTGCATGCGGCAGCGACACAGGGGAAGAAAACGTCAACGCTTCATCGGCTTCAGGAGAAGCGGGCGGCGAGAAAACCGAATTGACCTATTGGTATGCATGGGGCGATAAAATCGGCGAGAACAACGAAAACCTGGTCGAACAATTTAACGAATCGCAGGACGAAATCCATGTGACTGCCGAGTTCCAAGGATCGTACGATGAACTCCACGCTAAAACACAAGCTGCTTTCGCTGCCGGCAATGCCCCGGAAGTCACACAAAACGAGATTGCCTCGATCGGCGTATTCGCCAAATCCGGCATGACGCAGGACCTTGATAGCTTTGTTGAAGGAGACGAAGAAATCAATATGGACGACTTTAACCAAGGACTCATGGGGAATTCCTATGTGGACGATAAACTATACGGCTTGCCGTACTTGAGAAGCACGCCGATCATGTACATGAATACAACGATGGCAGAAGAAGCGGGGCTGGATTTGGACGGCCCGAAAACATGGGATGAATTTGAGGAATACGCCCAAGCCTTTACTGACAATGGCGCGATTGGCCTGTCGCTGCCGATCGACATCTGGTTTTATGAAGCGTTTATCGCCCAGGCTGGCGGTTCGACCATGAATGAAGATAACACAGAAGTGGCATTCAACAGCGCAGAAGGCGCTGAAGCATTCGATTTCTTCCGCAACATGGCGAACGAAGGAACAGCTAAAGTCTCTTCCGGCACAGAAGCCGGCGAAAAATCGAGACAGGACTTTGTCAACGGCCATTCAGGAATGCATTTCTCCTCAACGGCCGATTTGTCCTACTTGCTGCAGTTGGCTGATGAAAAAGGCTTTGAACTGGAAACATACTTTATGCCAAGCCACGAGCAGGCAAAAGTGCCGACAGGCGGAGCGAACCTGGTCATGACGAGCGGGCTGGAAGAAGACAAGCAGGAAGCAGCCTGGGAGTTTATCAAGTTCATGACGGCCACTGAGCAAACGACGTATGCTTCTGAGTATACAGGCTACTTGCCGAGCCGCATGTCTGCTGCGGATTCCGAAGAAATGAAAAAACTGTACGAAGAAAAACCGCAATTCAAAGTAGCGGTGGACCAGCTTGAAAACGGAGTGGCCCGTCCGATGGTCGAGGAATATCCGGAAGTCGTGAAAATCTTGATTGATGAAATGACGCGCGGCATCTTGGACGAGAGCTTGTCGACTCAAGATGTACTCGACGGGGCTGCCGAGAAAGCGAATGCTCTTTTAAACTAAAAACAAAAGAAAGAAAGCACTTCGGGTGCTTTCTTTTC
>JASKZU010000165.1 GCA_030147455.1 Planococcus sp. (in: firmicutes)
CCGCGTAATCGACGGAAGTGATTCTGTCGGCTTCTTGAAGATGGTAAAAGAATTGATCGAAAACCCTGAAGATTTGCTGCTTGAATCGTAAAATCTTCTTTGAAGGCCCATTTCTTTAAGGTTGGCCAGGCAGCTCCGTTTGCGGAGCTGCCTTTTTGTGTGTCATAATGGATAAAAGAGACGAGGGATCGGGATGCCGTTGGATTTTCTATGGGAACTGGCAAAAGAATATGGATACTTGAGCATGTTTCTGGTGAACTGGCTTTTGCTGTTTGGCCTCCCGATTCCCAACGAGTTCGCTGCGGCTTTTTCAGGGGTGTTGACAGAGACTAGCTATTTCCAGCCGCTGCCGGCTTTTTTGTCAGCATATAGCGGGCTGATTACAAGCAATTTATTCGCTTACGGGCTTGGGCGCCTGCTCGGAAAACGCCTGATCGCCTGGCTTGAGAAAACATTCATGCGAAAAGGCGTGGAACGTTTCAGCCAGTTTCTGACCGAAAAAGGCAGCTGGGCCATTTCGCTAAGCTTCTTTTTGCCGGGCATCCGCTGGGCCATGCCGTATGTCGTTGGTGCAGACCGGTTTCCGCTGCCCCGCTATTTGCTGTATGCCTTGCCTGCAGGATTTGTTTGGACATTTGTCTACTTCACGCTCGGGCGAAGCTTCCCGTATGCCTACGAAGCCATCATCAGCCACCTGCAGTCGTTTTTGATTATCCTTTCCACTGTCGCTGTACTGGCATTCGTCGTCTACATGGTGTTTGCCCGGAAAGGCCGACAGGATTGAATGTTGCGGCTTTTTTCCTTATACTGATACTATAAACAGACAGAAAAGGATGAGTTCGATGATACATACAAATTGGCTGGAAAAAGAAACGCTCCGTACTGTAGAGTGCAAGCATACCGATGCTGAGAAGTTTCTGGTATCCAACGTGTTGACCGCTGGAAAACAGTATGAAGTGAAAAATGAAACCGAGGAATTCTTGTTCGTTGTAGACAATACCGGAAAAGTCGGTGGGTACTACAAAACATATTTTGAATAAACTTAAAAAAACCGATGAATTCATCGGTTTTTTCTATGGAGACGGGGGAGAGAACATGACGATTATTCAAGAAGAAATCAATCACCGCACAGCACGCGAACATGGAGCAGATGAACAGTTAATCGGCTCAGGAGGCTATATTGCACCAGACGATACGTTATGGACAGATATCTTAACCGCGGTCGTCCTGAAAAAGCCGGTTTTGCTGAAAGGGCCGACCGGGGCCGGCAAAACGAAACTTGCCGAAAGTATATCAGCGGCGTTCGCCCAGCCGATTCAAAGCATTAACTGTTCAGTCGACTTGGACGCAGAAGCGCTTCTTGGCTTTAAAACATTGGTTCAGCGGGAAGGGCAAAGCGCTATAGAGTTTGTGGAAGGGCCAGTCGTAACAGCCATGAAAAAAGGTCATATCTTATATATTGATGAAATCAATATGGCTAAGGCCGAAACATTGCCGATCCTTCATAGTGCGCTCGATCACCGCCGCATGATGACCAATCCGTTTACGGGAGAAGTGATTCAAGCGCACGCCGATTTCTCGGTTGTTGCTGCCATCAATGAAGGGTATATCGGAACGGCGCCGATGAACGAAGCATTAAAAAACCGCTTTATTGCCTATCCAATTCCGTATTTGTCCGGCACGCAATTGCGCGCGCTGTGGGACCGTGAATTTCCACAGGCTGATCCCAAGCTGAAATCATTTATGCTGGATCTGGCAGCGGACTTGATGAAGCAGGTCGAAAACGGGCTGTTATCGGAAGAAGCCGCTTCGATCCGCAGTTTATTGGACGCGACGGCACTTGCACTTCATATCGATCCGCTGCATGCAGTACGCTATGCTATCGCAGAAAAACTGGATGATGAAAACGAACGTGAATTGCTGCTGGACTTGGCGACAACCTGGCGGAAGTAGGTGAAAAGATGACGTCGATCAATCGTTTTATCCAATTCAATAACGAAACGGTCGATACACGGCTATTGAGCCGGATGGAGCATTTGGCAAAAGCTTTGGCAGAAGCACCATATTTAAGCGTCACGACACGCAAACTATGGGAATTCAGGCCGTCGGAAGGCGCGGTTTCCATGAGCGTTTTCTGGCGGCATCGTCCGAAAGAAATCGAACGCCACGGGTATTTATCGGATATCTATCTAGTGAGCGCCGGATTTTGGCGGCATTTCAGCTTAACAGCCTGGCGGACATTTCAACAAACCGAAACAGCTTTGCCGGAATTGGCAGAGCAGCTTGTTCTGATGGCCGAGGAATTTCGTTTAAGCGACCTGATCATGTCCGAACGCCCAGGAACCCGCCGTGCTTTTGAAACGAGAGAACAGGTCGTCGGCCAGTATCACCGCGATCAATTAAAGCAAAATCGCCAAAAAGGGTTTTGGGCAGACGCTTTTATCAATGCGGCATATTTAAAGTTGCGTGGCGATGATGTTGCAGTAGATGAGCGAATGAACGGGCTTTTGACGATGTGGACCGAGTTGTTTGGATCTTTTTCAACTGCAGAGTCGGTTCGGGTTGTTTTGAATATGATGCCGCGGCTGGAGTATTTGCTGGACAATGACGCATTGCATACGTATTATACATTCGGCGAAGCGATGGATAAATTACCGCCGACCAGATACCACGAAGGCATCGAAGCAGAAGAGTCAGAAGAGGAAGAGGAAATCGAAACCATTGAAGAATGGTTCTATTCATGGCATCGTGAAACTGAATTAAGCGATGCCGCCACACTGGAATACGAACTTGAGCGCGGCGACTCAAAGCTTGCAGAAGGCGGCAGGGAAGATCAAGGCGATGGTGAAATCCAGCAAACCGGAACAGGCGACGCCAAGGGCGAACATAAAGAAGACAACGACGCCGAAGAACAGCGAAAAGATGCTTTGCGGCCGAAAAAAGCAGCCGGACGTTTCGGTACGGTAAACGACGGGGTCGTTTACTATGAATCGCGCATTGAACCGCTCGCAACCGACAAGCAAACCATTGTCCAGTGGCGCAGCGAGCAGGCGCCTTATGTCAAAGCGCTGTTAAAGGAAATGCGAAAGCGCATGCGCCAGCGAGAAGAAAGCGTTCGGACCAATTTGCATGCGGGGAGGCTGTCGAAAAACTTATTGCCGCTCGTCACCGATGAACGCCCAAAGCCGTTTTACCGGAAAACGGCGCCTTCCAAGCAATTGGACGCTGTTTTCAGTTTGATGATCGATGGTTCTGCTTCAATGGTCGATAAACTGGATGAAACAAGGCAAGCTGTGCTTTTGTTTCACGATGTGCTGCGGGCTTTGGGCATTCCACATGAAATGGCAGTATTTTATGAAGATGCTTATGAAGCAGGCGACAGCATGCAACCGAATTACTTTGAATGGCTGCATAAGTTCGGCGACGGCCAAGCTGACCACTCGCGGGAAATTTTGTCGCTCGATGCGCACGAAGACAATCGCGACGGCTTTGCCATTCGCTGGATGGCAGACCGCTTAAAGCAACGGCCCGAAAAACACCGGTTTTTGCTCGTGTTTTCAGACGGTGAGCCTTCTGCCTATAATTACGCAGACAATGGCGTTGTGGATACGGCGCAGGCTGTTGCGGAAACGGAAAAACTCGGCATCGAAGTGATGCATCTGTTTCTCAGCCGCGAACCGACAAGCGCTGAGCAAGCAGCTTTTTACCGCATGCTGTACGGCAACAAGTCGGTCAGCGCCGATTCGCTCGAGCAATTCGTGGACCAGACGCTGCGTCTATTAAAACGCACGCTGCAGCTGGTCATACAAGCTTTATAACGGAATGAGGCAAAAAAGATCCTCCGCACAAAATGCGGAGGATCTTTTTTTATCTATTCTCATGCCCATCGTGGATGGCAAGCAATCGCTGTTTTAAATCTTCTTCCATGCGGCCGATTTCCAATTCCGCTGCTTTGCGGTTGCGGCGGCCTTCTGCTTGGATTTTCAAAGTTTCTTCGATCGTTTCCAGCAGGTTTTCCTGCGTTTGTTTCAAGGTTTCGATTTCGATGACGCCGCGTTCGTTTTCGCGTGCTGTTTCAATAGAGTTCATTTTCAGCATTTCTGAGTTTTTCAAAAGTAAATCGTTTGTGGTGGCCGTTACTTGCTTTTGTGCTTCGACGGCTTTCATTTGTTTATTAAGTGTCAATGCAATGGCGATCTGGTTTTTCCAAAGCGGAATAGACGTCATAATGGACGATTGGATTTTTTCGGCCAGCGTTTGGTTGGTCTGCTGGATCATACGGATCTGCGGCGCGCTTTGAATCGTGATCTGGCGCGACAACTGCAAGTCATACAAGCGTTTCTCCAAACGGTCGACATATTGAACCATATCGTTGACTTCCTGGTATGCCATCTGGTCGTTGGACGCTTCGGCTTTTCTGCGCAAGGCCGGAATGGTTTCAGTCATGATTTCATCGCGCTTGATTTCCGCTGCAGCGATGTATACATTCAACGCCTGAAAATACGTTTTATTTTGGTCATAAAGCTGTTCCAGCATCTGCACATCTTCAAGCAAACCACGCTTTGAGTGGTCAAGTTGAACGCTGATGCGGTCGACTTGTGTGCTAAGCTTTTGGTACTTGCTCATGATTTCCTGCACTGAGAATTTGGCGCGGTTGAAGATTTTGCGCAGGCCGTTCTGTTTTTTCTGGGTCAATTCTTCTGGATTCAGCTGTTCTAATTTTTTCATCAAATCATGCAGAACATCGCCGACAGGGCCGATGTCTTTTTGCTGTACATGATCGAGCATTTTATGGGAAAACTGGCTTAACTGGTTTTGGGCATTGGCCCCGTAAGTAAGAATCGCTTCACGGTTGCCGGTCGGAATCTGCTTGGCAAGCTCGCGCGCTTTGTTTTGTTCCTCAGCCGTCAGGCGTTCCAGCAATGCTACCGGCCGGCCATCGTCTTGAGTCAATTGCGTTTCCGGGGAAGTCTGTTCCATCCCGAAAGGTGTGC
>JASKZU010000168.1 GCA_030147455.1 Planococcus sp. (in: firmicutes)
CTGTTAGAAAGGAAGGCATATTATGAAGATTTGTGTTGCCTCGAACAACCAGGCAAAAATCGATGCAGTCATTTCCGCGCTCAGCCAATTGGAAATGCAAGGAGAAGTCTGTTCCGCAGCTGTTCCTTCAGGTGTTTCTCCACAACCGTTTTCCATAGCGGAAACAAGGGCGGGAGCAATCAACCGGGCAATGAAGGCACTAGGAAGCAGCGATGTGTCAATCGGCCTTGAAGGAGGCGTGTTTGATTTGGACGGAACGCTATACTTATGCAGCTGGGGAGCATTAGTGACACAAAGAGGCGGAATTTTCACAGCGGGCGGAGCGCAATTGCCATTGCCTAAAGAAATCGAAGAGCCGCTGCGTCAGGGAGCAGAATTAGGTCCGGTAATGGATGTGTACGCGAAAGAAGAAGGCATCCGTTTTCAAAAAGGAGCCATCGGCATTTTATCCGGCGGCAAGCTGGACCGCGTTCAGATGTTTGCGCAAATTGTGGTCCTGTTGCTTGGCCAATTCGAGACAGACAGCGATTAAGTTGCATGTCGTCTGAAACATCTTTAAAATATAGCTAGAAAAGAATTCATTATATACCTACCGTCAAGCGGCATGCTGTTGGCTTGAAATGTGAATGGCAAGAGGGGGGAAGGACTGTGCTGCGATTAAAAAGACAAGCAGTGCTCCTGTCGGCTGCGTTAATGTTGTCAGGTTGCCTGCAAAATCCGCAAGATGAACTTGCAAAAGGCATATCGAGTGCAAGAGCGGCATTCGAGGACCAGGCGCCTGAAACAAACGAAACGATCGGGAATATGGAACTTTATGTGCCGGGCGGCTACGCTATAGAAGAGCCTTCGAGTGAATATGAGGCATTGATTACTCGAAAAGGCGAGGCATTCGCTTTATTCACCAATCCAAATGAAGCACCGGATAGCACTGTTTTTTATGATCTTCAAAAAGCAAACACGGAAAGCGATTGGCTGGTGGATGAAAAGTTCAGGCAGTATGGGCGATTTGGTTTTGCCACGGTCAAGAAAATCGCGGAAGAACGCTATGAATTGACCGTCAGTTCAGGCGGCACCAAACTTTCGACCATCACACAAGAGCAGGCATTGCGCCAAAATATGAGTTGGATGATGGAGACGGTCCGATCTGTAGAGTCCGAGAAAAAGGAGTAATTCAAATGGAAAAATTGCAATCAGCACAACAATTCAAAGAGCTTGCTAGCGATAGCAGCGTTATTTTCATGTTTACGGCAGGCTGGTGTCCGGATTGCCGGATTATTGACCCAATCATGCCGGAAGTCGAGAGCAACCATTCTGACTATAAATTCGTTTCAGTAGACCGCGATGAGTTTATCGATTTGTGCATTGAAAACGATATTTATGGCATTCCGAGTTTTTTGGCGTTCAACAGTGGAAAAGAAAGCGGCCGTTTTGTCAGCCGCGACCGAAAAACGCAGGAGGAAATTGAATCGTTTGTCTCCAACCTGTCGAAATAATTGAGAAAACGGTTCTCCTGAATGCAGGAAGAACCGTTTGTTTTTTAAAAAGGAGGAAATTAGGAATGAAATCCGCGGAATTATTTACTATACTGAAAGAGCGGACCGCAAATGATCAGCTGAGCTGGACATTCGACCGTGAAAAAGATGCAGCAAACATCCGGCACATGTCGCTTGGAAAGGGCATGACCATTTCTCTTCCAAAAGTGCTGAACCGAATCGGAGCAAAAGGCGACGGTGCAATTGATGAAATCGTCTATACGGTAGCCGAAACATTTACCGCCATGGAGCGCGAGGCCCAAGGACAGTTGCCCGACGAGCAGCATATTTACCCAGTCATTCGTTCGACTTCATTTCCAGAGGAGTCACGCGAAGGCAATCGCTTCCTGATGACGCCCCATACTGCCGAGACGCGAATCTACTATGCGCTTGACAGCGGAACAACTTATCGGTTGATCGATGAGCAGGTGATGGAAACGCTCGCTTTAAAAGCCGGCCAAATTACCGAACTCGCCAAATTTCAAGTGAAAAAGCTGAATACGGCGCTAAAAGAAGATCATGTAGCCGGCAACGTTTTTTATTTTCTCAACGAAAATGATGGATATGATGCTTCCCGTATATTGAACGAAGCATTTTTAAAAGATATGAAATCGAAAATCCAGGGAGATATGACAGTATCCGTTCCACATCAAGACGTTTTGATCATTGGAGATATCCGCAACGAAACCGGATATGATGTGCTCGCCCAAATGGCCATGCATTTCTTCACGAACGGCAAAGTGCCAATCACTTCGTTGTCATTTGTCTACGACAATGGAACGCTGGATCCTATATTCATCCTGGCAAAAAACAGACCCGAGAAGGAGAACGATAAAACATGAATGTATTTTACAACAAACAAGGTGTGGGGGATGTATTGCTCGTCCAACTGACAACCGAAAAACCAGAAAAAATTCATACAGAACAATTCGGCGACGTGACGCTTATCAAAGACGCCCAACAGGATATCGTTGGATTTAACCTTTTCCAGGCATCCACTTACACAGAGGTTGCAGAAGATCAAGCAGAATTGACAGAAACGCTTGTCACTGCACTTCAGCAAGCGCTAGAAAAAAATGGCGTATCGTTCACGCTTGAAGTGGATTTGTCACCAAAATTCGTTGTCGGCTATGTCGAGTCGAAAGACAAGCATCCGAATGCCGATAAATTGAATGTCTGCCAAGTAGCAGTGGACGGAGAAACTCTGCAGATCGTTTGCGGCGCACCCAACGTAGAAGCCGGCCAAAAAGTGGTAGTTGCAAAAGTGGGAGCTGTCATGCCATCAGGAATGGTCATTCGCGATGCTGAACTCCGCGGCGTGCCGTCAAGCGGCATGATTTGTTCGGCCAAAGAACTGGCTTTGCCGGACGCACCCGCTGAAAAAGGAATCCTGGTATTGGCGGAAGATGCACAAACAGGATCTCCGTTCGAAATGAAGGTGTAACGATGAGCTGGATGAAAAACATGTGGAACAAAATGTTTACTGAAGAAACGGAAGCAGATGAAAAAATTGTTCGCCAAAGTGAAGAAACCATTTCTGTACCAGAAGCGCAAAAACCGCAGGGTAAACCTGCGCCTTTTCGTTTTCCACTGATTTCGGATGAAGAAGCAAAAGGCATGCCGCCGAGTGAACCGCCTGTCCGAAAGCCTGAGCCGAAAAAGGCAGAAGAGACGGTGTTGAAAGAACAAGACCGTTATGAACTGGAAGCACTGGAGCCAAGCGGGAAGCTGCCAAAGCCCAACCCTTCACGGAACAAGAAAAAACGTCCCTACGGCCCTAAAACAAAAGAGCCAAGCAGTCTTGACTTGCCAGTGAATACAACCCGACGGTTCCAGCCGACGCGTGTTGCGTCGCCAGTGCATGGATTTACAGACCGCCCGGCACCTATCGATCAATTGTTGGAGCGGGATGCCGAAAAAAAGAAGGCGGAACTTGAAAGCCGTTACGATTGGTCGCAGCGGAGCCTGCAAGAGCTGTACAAGACAAGCGGCCAAATGCAGACGCCTGCAGACGCCCCTGTGAAAGCGGAAGTTTCGGTTTACCGACCTGTAACTGAACCGGAGGAAACATCTCTGTCAGAAAACACCGGACCAATAGACGACCGGGGCGAAGCACCAACGGAAGAAGCCAAACCAGAGCCGAAATATGAGTGGGCAGACCGCAGCCTTCAGGATTTGTTGCCAAAAAATCAGCCGGCGCATAAACAACCAACCGAGCCCGAAGTAACAATCTACCACTCGAAACCTGCTGCACCTGAAGCAGCAGCGGAAACGGTCCAGCCTGTTCCAAGAGAAAAAAATCTTGGAGAATCTGCGGGAATAACGGAAACTAAGGTTTTTCATTCCAGCTCGGAACGAGAAGCAACGGTTCAACAAGATGGGGAAATTGAAACGGTCCAGCCGGTGCAAGAAGAAATAAAGGATGTGGAAGAGCCTTTAGCAAAAACAGAGGCGAAGGTTTTTCACTCTAATACAGAACCGTCTTCAGCACCAGTGCAGCAGCAGGAGGAAGAAGATTTCGGAAAAGGGCAACTTGCTGCCCGGCAAACAGTCGAAACCCCAGCTCCTCAGGTCTTATCAGCCGATAAACAACAAGAACAGGTACATAAACAGGAACCGCCAGAGCTATTGCCAAAAGCAAAAAATGCAATTGAGGGAAAAAAAGAAAAAACAGTGCCCTTTAATGTATTGATGCTCAAGTCGGATAAACAGCGGAGCACCAGCCGCATTGAACCTTCAACGGAAAAAAAAACGGCAATAATTGAACCGGCAGAAGAAAAACCGGAATCACAAGCTGTGAATGCCGGCAGTCCGGTTCCCTATGAATTGCCGGCTGCTGAATTTCTGTTGGCGCCTGAAGATGATTTGAAAGATGAAGAATGGATGGCGGAGCAGGGCGACCGGCTTATCGAAGCGCTGTCGCATTTTCAAATCAAGGCCAATATTGTCGGAACTGTCCAAGGGCCGGCAGTTACTCGCTTTGAACTGCGAGTGGCACAAGGCATCAAAGTAAGTAAAATCCGAAACCTGGCTGATGATTTAAAATTGGCTTTAGCGGCCCGTGACATTCGCATTCAAGCGCCAATCCCGGGAAAAAGCTCAATCGGAATCGAAATTCCGAATCGCCAAAGCCGAGCGGTCCGGATTTCTGAAGTAATCGGCAGTCCCGCTTTTCTTGCTTCGCCATCGCCTTTAGAGGCGGCGCTTGGGCTCGATTTGGCCGGAAATCCTGTAACATTGGACTTGCGTAAAATGCCGCATGGCTTGATTGCTGGTGCAACAGGATCAGGAAAAAGCGTATGCATCAATTCTCTGTTGGTCAGCTTGCTTTACAAGTCTGCTCCGAAAGATTTGAAGATGCTGTTAATTGATCCTAAGATGGTAGAATTGGCTCCATATAATCACATTCCGCATCTAATCAGCCCGGTTATTACAGATGTAAAAGCCGCTACTGCTTCTTTAAAATGGGCAGTTGAAGAAATGGAGCGGCGTTACCAGTTGTTTGCCCATGTTGGCGTCCGAGATCTTGATCGCTATAACAAGTCGGTTCACGACAAAGGCCAGCCGGCTCAACATTTGCCCTATATTTTGATTGTCATCGATGAATTAGCAGATTTAATGATGATGTCGCCTTCTGATGTAGAAGACTCGATTTGCCGCATTGCACAAAAAGCGCGTGCTTGTGGCATTCATTTAGTGATCGCTACACAGCGGCCATCGGTAGATGTCATTACCGGATTGATCAAATCCAATATCCCTACGCGAATCGCCTTTTCGGTATCGTCTCAAGTCGACAGCCGCACTATTCTGGATACGCAAGGGGCAGAGCGGCTGCTTGGAAGAGGGGACATGCTTTACTTAGGGAATGGCATGGCAGCGCCAAGCCGCCTGCAAGGAACGTTCGTAACCGATGATGAAATTGAAAAAGTCATCGCCCATGCGCGGACACAAGGAGAACCGGATTACGTTTTCAAAGAAGAGGAACTGATTCAAAAAAGCCATTCGCCAGCAGAACAGGACGATTTATTTGAAGAAGCTTGCCGATTTATTATGTCGCAAGGCAGTGCATCAACGTCTCTTCTGCAGCGAAAATTCCATATCGGCTATAACCGTGCGGCAAGGCTGATGGATTTGATTGAAGAACACGGCTTTATTTCTGAGCAAAACGGCAGCAAAGCCCGGACAGTCCTTTTGACAGAAGCGGACATTGAGGAAGTGTTCCGCTGAGTTAAGCGATGCCGGAATTATCGATTATTTCGGTGCGCCGCCGCTTTATGATATAATCGGAGCATTGTGAAAAACCAACCGGCTATTGACTCCGCTTCAGCGGTTTGATTAGACTAATTTTCCACTCCCACAGGAGGTTCATTTATGACAGTATTACATTTTACGGGCATTAAAGGCTCGGGTATGAGCGCATTGGCGCAGATTATGCACGATATGGGCGAATCGGTTCAAGGGTCGGACATCGCCCAGTATTTCTTTACAGAAGAGCGGCTGCGCGATAGAGGCATTACCATTTTGCCGTTCGATCCAGAAAATGTTTCTTCGGATATGACGATCATTGCAGGAAATGCTTTTAATGATGAGCATCCCGAACTGGTAAAAGCCCGTGAAAGCGGCGCGACGGTCATCCGCTACCACCAATTTCTAGGTGATTTGATGAAGCAATATGTTTCTGTAGCCATTACAGGAGCGCACGGCAAAACATCGACTACTGGGCTTATGGCACATATCTTAAATGGCTATAAACCGGTTTCATACCTTATTGGGGACGGGACAGGATTTGGCCAGCAAGAATCGCATTTCTTTGTGGCAGAAGCTTGTGAATATCGCCGTCATTTTCTGGCTTATCATCCTGACTATGCCATCATGACCAATATCGATTTTGACCATCCGGATTATTTCGGCAGTGTGGATGATGTATTCAAAGCATTCCAAGAGATGGCCCAGCAAGTAAAGAAATGCATTATTGCTTGCGGAGACGATGAATATTTACAGCAGATTCAGGCACCAGTACCGGTAGTTTACTATGGCTTTGGCGAAGAAAACGACTTCCAGGCCCGGAATGTGGTAAAGACCACAGAAGGAACTACTTTTGATGTCGTTATCCGCAATGAGTTTTTCCACACATTTACGATTCCGATGTTCGGAGATCATGCTGTGTTGAATGCATTGGCTGTGATTTCCTTATGCCAGTACGAAAGCATCCCGGCTGACATCATTCAGCGCCAGTTTGAATCATATGAAGGCGTGAAGCGCCGCTTTACTGAGACAACAGTCGACAAACGCGTCTTGATTGATGATTACGCACACCATCCGACAGAGATCCGTGCAACGCTTCAATCAGCCAGCCAGAAATATCCTGACCGCGAACTTATCGCTATTTTCCAGCCACATACGTTCAGCCGGACGCAAACGTTCCTTCAGGAATTTGCTGATTGTCTGCAGGAAGCAGACCATGTATATCTCTGTGATATTTTCGGATCGGCTCGTGAAGAAGCCGGTACATTGACAATTCAAGATTTGCAAGCAAAAATTGGCGACAGCCATATTCTTCAAATAGAAGATATTGAACAGCTAATGGAGCATGAACACGCAGTCTACTTGTTTATGGGCGCTGGCGATATAACAAAATTCCAGCAGGCATTCGAAGAAAAGTTGATGACTATCAAAAAAGCCTGACCACTTCGGTCGGGCTTTTTTCAATAAATGACAAAAAAAGCAGAAATTTATACAAGGCAAAAGGCTGCTTTTTGTCGAACTATACATAGGACTGGGTTTAAAATTAAGATGCTCAGGGTAGAAAACAGTATCACGATAAATTAAATACGACAAAAGGAGGAAACAACATGGATTGGTCAATTTTGCTTTACATTGCCGCGATTGTAGCAGCAGTTGGATTTTTAGTTTTATGTGTCGCGCTGGCAATGACTTTAAATTCATTGAAAAACACATTAAATGAGGTTGCAGGAACTGTTGCAGGCCTTGAAAGCCAGTTGCAGGGAGTCACTTTGGAAACAACGAATCTGCTACATAAAACAAACGAGCTAGCAGAGGATATCCAAGTGAAAACAGAAAAACTGAACGGCGTAGTAGATGCAGTAAAAGGCGTCGGCAATTCAGTAACAGACCTCAATTCAACAGTTCGCCACATCACATCGCGCGTTGGCGTACAGGTTGAGCAAAACGAAGATAAAATCGCACAAATCGTTCAGTGGAGCAATGTTGCAATAGGCATCGCTGATAAATTAAAAGAGCGCAAAGTCTATCAAACACGCAACACTGAAACATATACACCGGTTCCTGGCCAGAAGAAATTGCCTGGAAGCAGTGATCAGTACTAAGCGCATTTCACCCTAACTAAAATTGGAGGAATTGAAAATGTCAAAAAACAAAAACACTTACTCACAACCTAACTACAACGATTCACAGTACAACGGTGAATATTACTCGCAAGGAAACAAATCCAACAATGGTGGCCGCCACCAGCAAAGCGAATACGTACCACAATCTTACGGATCTTCCAGCCGTTATGATGATTTGTACGACTATGAAGATTCCAACAGCGGATCAGGCTTCTTGACTGGGATGATCGTAGGCGGATTAGTCGGAGCTGCAGCAGCTTTGTTCTTCGCTCCGAAAGCGGGCAAAGAATTCCAAGCTGATTTGAAAACACAGGCTACTTCCTTGAAAGAAAAAGCACAGCAATCCAAAGATTCTTCAGATTCTTCTGAAGGTCCAGGATTCACGCAGCAATTAAAAGACCAGTCAAATAAAGTGGTCGATAAAGTAAAAAACCTTAAATCCAACAATTCTCCAATGGATGATGGCACAGCTTCTTCTGAAGGAGAAGAAAGCGTCGACCTTTTGGAAACTGTCCAAAACAAAGTAAAAGACAGTGATACATCAAGCAATAATGCTTTTACTTCTACTGCAAATGCGCTTAAAGAAGCGGTTGAAGAAGTAAAAGAAGAAAGCAAATCAAACAGCAGCAATAACAGCAACGGCAATAAAGGCAACAACAGCAACAACAGCAACAACAGCAACAACAGCAACAACAGCAATAAAGGCACTAACAA
>JASKZU010000179.1 GCA_030147455.1 Planococcus sp. (in: firmicutes)
TGGCAAACAGCCAAGCTCATCGGACTCGCCAATCGAAGATACTATAGTACGCGTGCAAGAACATTTGAAGAGTCGCTGGACATGCCGTCCATTCCCAAAGGGTATGCAGAACTTGTGGAATTAATAATGTCTAGAGAATTGCAGGACAAAGAAAGCCTCTACATGCTATCAGAAGATTTATGGAGCGGATTAAATAGTTGGTATAGCGAAATGAAGATCGATTATCGTTCTACAGAACTCCCTATTTGACTGTCAATATCGCTGTGCTGGGCGACAATCACCGAGTAACAAAAAGCTTTCGCTGAAGCGAAAGCTTTTTTTAATGCTTATTTCACTACAGGCTTTAGGGATGGCCTAATATATGTTGATTTATATCCAAGTAAAATATTTCCCAGAAAATAAATGATAAAATAAAAAGACTATTATCTTTTTCTTTTTGACTAATATGTTTGTCAAAAAGAAGAGGATGCGTTACAATAATTTTATAAGAGGTGAAAACATGAAAACAAAACTGAAAGAATTGCGTGCACGGCTTGGAATCAATCAAACCGAGCTGGCCAAACGGGCCAAGATATCCCGCCAGACCGTCAGCCTCATTGAACGGGAAGAATTTATGCCGTCACTGTTGATCGCAACTAAAATTGCCCGTGTATTTGATGAACCGATCGAAGACATTTTTCAATTCGAAGAGGAGGAATTAGAATGAAAAACAAACTAAAAATCGCACTTCAATTGATTGGCGGAGGACTTGGCGGATTTCTTCTGATGTACTTGATTCTCGATGGCAACTTCAGTATAGATCTTAGCGGCTATGTCTATCCCGCCAGCTTAATATTGGTAGCCGTTTCTGCAGTGCTGATGCTGTTTTCGGTGTATTTGTACTCCGCTATCCGGAAGTCTGCAGCGAAAGAACGGCACGGCGAGGAAGAAGACCTGGCAGAAGGAAAGATGTACCGCCAGTACAGCGATGCGACATTGGCGAATACCGTTTCAATGATTCTCAGCCTTACGGTGATTAGCCTGATGATCATTGCAGCACAACCGGTTTGGCTGCTTAGTCTTGCTGTTATAGTCATGCTTGTCACACTCGGGTTTTCGCTTGTATTGCCGACGCTATTGCCAAATATGTATCCGGACCGCGATTTTCCGTCAGTCGGTGATAAAGACTTTTCCGATAAGCTATTGAAGATGTCTGACGACGGGGAGCGCCATGTGATGCTCGGCGGTTTATATAAAACATACCTGTCGATGAATTCTCTAATGATTTCAGCTATCGTGGTTCTCATGTTCTACTCGGTGCTAACCGGAACTTCGCAGATGATGGGCATCTTCACGATTGCGGTGATCTTGATTATTGCCAATACAAAATACTCATCAAGCATCCGCAACCGATAATGTTCGAGTATCTGAAGAACAAGAAGCCAATGAAAACGTTCTCTTAAAGTTTTGAATTCACTGCTTGCCTGTGGTATAGTGATGCCACAATAAAAAAATATCGCTATTCCACTAGGGGAGCCTTTTCGGCTGAGACGAGCATTGCTCGGACCCTTTGAACCTGATCTGGATGATACCAGCGGAGGGAAGTGGGCGAACTGTCAGCTTTCTCCATTTTTCAGCTAACCTTTATCGCCGCTTCCTTAACTGGGAAGCGGTGTTTTATTTTGCCCAAAAAAGGAGAGAGCGACATGACATTTTGTGAAGAAGTTCGGTTGGAATGCACAGACCTATGGAATGCCAGTTTTGATCATCCATTCGTCAAAGGAATTGCAGAAGGCACCTTGCCGCTGGATGTTTTTAGATTTTATGTAATGCAAGACGCTTATTACCTGACACATTTTGCGAAAGTCCAGGCACTGGGCGCTGTCAAAGCAACAGATTTGTCGACAATGCAGTCGTTTGCCCATCATGCAGAGCAAACGTGCGCTGCTGAAATGGCGCTTCATGAATCATTTATGGAATTGCTCGGCGTGACAAAAGAAGACTGGCAAGCGTTCGAACCGTCACCAAGTGCCTATGCCTACGTGTCGCACATGTACCGCTCGTCGCAAGGCGACCTGGCGGATGTACTCGCCGCCTTATTGCCGTGCTACTGGCTGTATTACGAGATCGGCGAGCGATTGAAAACGGCAACACCTGACGAGCCGATTTTCCAAAAATGGATTGCGACTTATGGATCTGAATGGTTTGGTGAATTGGTGAACGAACAAATCGAACGAATGAATAAACTGGCAGAAGGCTTACCGAAAGAGCGCCGGAAACAACTGAAAACCCGGTTTATGCAGAGCAGTTTTTACGAATGGCAGTTTTGGCAGCAGGCGTGGACGATGGAAAGCTGGGAACTGCCGGTCGCAGCAGAAAGAGGTGTCAACCATGCTTAAAGAATTGCGTACAAGAAAACCATTGATTCATTGCATCACAAATCACGTCGTCTCAAATTTTCAGGCAAACGGCCTGCTTGCATTAGGCGTGTCGCCGATGATGGGCGATGAGCAGCAAGAAGTGGCGGAACTCACCTCGCATGCAGACGCCTTGTCACTCAATATCGGCACGATTACCGAGCGGTCGTTTCAAAGCATGCTGATTGCAGGGAAAGCCGCAATGAATAAAGACATACCGATCGTCTTAGATCCTGTCGGCGCAGGCGCGTCCGAATACCGCTTGAACGCCGTGAAACAGCTGCTTACAGAACTGGATATTACGTTATTGCGCTGCAACTCCGGGGAACTGGCGGCTATTGCCGGAGTGGACTGGCAGGCACGCGGTGTCGATGCCGGTGAAGGCAAAGCGAACATGGCAGACCTCGCTGAACAAGTGGCGAACACTTACCAAACGGCTGTTGCCGTGACCGGCGAAACGGATTGGGTAACGGACGGCACACAAACTGAACAAATCGATGCAGGCCATCCACTTATGGCTTCCGTTACAGGCATGGGCTGTCTATTGAGTGCCGTATTGGCTGCGTATTTGACGGATAAAAGCACTCCCGTTGAAGCGGCAGCAGCTGGGCTGAACTTTTACGGACGTGCCGGCGAACGGGCGGCCGCAGCAGCACAGGCGCCCGGAAGTTTTCAAATGGCTTTTCTGGACGAACTCGCTGCAGAGGAGGAGACAATTAATGGGAACTAAACAACAAGTGCTAACGATTGCCGGATCGGATTCAGGAGGAGGCGCCGGAATCCAGGCTGATTTGAAGACATTCCAGGAACTTGGTACTTACGGCTGCTCGGTTATTACAGCGGTAACGGCGCAAAATACAACCGGCGTACACGGCGTTTATCCACTGGGACGGCGAGCAGTTAGAGAGCAAATTGATGCCATCGGTTCGGATTTTGATATTCGGGCGGTAAAGACCGGCATGTTGTTCGATGCAGAAACAATCGAAGAAGTCGCAAGCGGCATCAAACGCTATAAGTGGCGCAACCTTATTGTGGACCCTGTGATGATTGCCAAAGGCGGTGCCACACTGCTGCAGCAAGAAGCAGTCGACGCAATCCGGACCTTGCTCATGCCGAATGCTTTGCTCGTTACGCCGAACATTCC
>JASKZU010000182.1 GCA_030147455.1 Planococcus sp. (in: firmicutes)
ACACTGTAGCTAAAGTTTCCGGACAAAGTCGCCATTAAAGAAGCGCCGCCGAAAATCATATTGCCGATTGTTAATGTATTGGCCGCCTGGCTTTTCAGGCGTTTGATTGTGTGATCCATCTTTTCGGTCAGTAACAATAGAAGCGCTCCCTTTTCGATGTGCTTTCGACAATTATACTGCGAATCGTCAAAAAATGGTAGACTATTTTAACGACGGAGGTGTATTCATGAAAAAACATATTTATCAATCGATGATCGAACTGGGCAATGGAAGGGGCAGTTCAGCGTTCCTAAAAACTTTTGCTTCTTCTTCTGTGAGCCGCTTTTTGGTCGCAAGTTTCATTAAAACTTACGGAATCGATACACAAAATCTTCAGCAGCCCCGAAACTCATTCGGCAGCCTGCATGACTTTTTCACCCGTAAATTATTGGATGACGCAAGGCCGATCGCCGACACAGATGTTGTTTCACCTGTCGACGGGCGAATAGAGATTTGCGGCCCGATCGAACAACAAACGTCTTTCCAGGTTAAAGGCATTGATTATTCGCTGGAAGAATTGCTTGGCTCTAAACAAGCAGCTGCCCGCTACAGCGGAGGGAAATACGCGATTTTGTATTTATCGCCTGCGGATTACCACCGAATTCACAGCCCGGTCAACGGCACAGTGAAAAAACAATACATGCTCGGTGAAAAATCTTATCCGGTCAACCGGTTGGGACTTACGTACGGAAAAGCACCGATCAGCGGAAACCGGCGGCTTATTACTGAACTGGACGGTCCGAACGGGCGCTTGCTGGTCGTTAAAGTAGGCGCAATGTATGTAAACTCGATCGAACTGACCGAACTCAGCGATACTTGGAAAAAAGGAGCTGAAGTAGGGTATTTCAGCTTCGGCTCTACGGTTGCTTTGTTTTTTGAAGGCGGAACCTGTGAGTTCGAGCCGGAAATCCGCAGCGGCGACCAGATCAAGGTGGGAGAACCACTTGCATATATGGTATAATCAATGGACTTAAGTTCGTAAAAACAGGAGTTGTTAAGAGTGTATCGATATTTTATTCCAAGGCAGTACGTTAAACAGGTTTTTGATATCACGCCCGAGTCTTTGAAAGAAAAAGGCGTTCTCGGCATCATTACGGATTTGGACAATACGTTGGTTGAATGGGACCGTCCGGATGCAACGCCAATGCTTGTCGAATGGCTAAAGTCCATGAAAGATGCCGGCATCCAAGTGGTTATCGTTTCCAATAATAACGAAATGCGCGTCAAATCCTTCGCCGACCCGCTCGGCATTCCATTTATTTACCAAGCACGAAAGCCAATGGGCAAAGCGTTCAGAAAAGCATTGAAAATCATGAGCGTTCAGCGCGAACAGGTTGTCGTCATCGGCGATCAGATGCTGACGGATATTTTCGGCGGCAACCGCAACAAGCTGCATACGATTCTCGTGCTGCCGGTCGCGCAGTCGGATGGCTTTTTCACGCGTTTTAACCGTCTCGTTGAACGCCGGATCATGAAGAAATTGAAAGACAAAGGACAATTGATGTGGGAGGAAGAAAATTGACAGAACCGTTATATTGCATCGGCTGCGGTGTACAGATACAAACAGAAAACAAGGAGGAAATCGGCTACGCGCCGCCTTCTTCGCTTGAAAAAGAAGAAATAATCTGCCAACGCTGCTTCCGATTGAAAAATTATAATGAATTGCAGCCGGTTTCGCTGACGGATGACGACTTTTTACGAATTTTGAACGGACTTGGGGAACGCAAAGGCTTGATTGTGAAAATCGTCGATATTTTCGACTTTAACGGCAGCTGGCTTCCAGGATTGCACCGCTTTGTTGGAAACAATCCGATTCTGCTTATCGCCAATAAGGCGGATTTGCTGCCGAAGTCGGTCAAAGAAAAGAAACTTATCAACTGGATGAAGCAGGAGTCGCGCAAGCTTGGTTTGAACCCGGTTGATATTTTGACGGTATCGGCCCATAAAGGAACAGGCGTTGCAGAAGCGATGGATGCCATTGAACAATACCGCCAGGGCGGAGATGTCTATGTGGTTGGCTGTACGAATGTAGGGAAATCAACGTTTATCAATCGCGTCATCAAACAAGCTACCGGAGAAGGCGATGTAATCACTACTTCCCACTTCCCGGGAACAACACTTGACATGATCGCGATTCCGCTCGACGACGAGCAGTCACTTTATGATACGCCGGGGATCATCAACCACCATCAATTGGCGCATCATCTTCATGCCGATGAATTAAAGGCGATTATGCCGAAAAAAGAAATCAAACCGCGTGTGTTTCAGCTGAATCCGGAGCAAAGCTTATTTATCGGAGGGCTTGCCCGCTTTGATTTCATTAATGGCAAACGGTCTTCGTTTACGGTCCATGCAGCCAACTCGTTGAATATCCACAGAACAAAATTGGAAAACGCTGATGAGTTGTATCAGCAGCATTTGGGCGGCATGCTCGCACCGCCTTCAGCTGAACACTTGGAAGGTTTCCCGGAACTTGTACGCCACGAATTCCGTATCAAAGAAGGAAAAACGGATATTGTCTTCTCGGGACTTGGCTGGATTACCGTTCAGCACGATGATGTTCTTGTAGCTGCCCATGCCCCAAGAGGCGTAGAAGTCCTTGTCAGACCATCGCTGATTTAGGAGGTTGTCAAATGAAACAATGGTACGCTGTGATCGGTGATCCGATCTCGCATTCATTATCACCCTTTATGCACGATTTTTGGTTCGACAAGCACGGAGTTAATGCTTCATATCTTCCGCTCCACGTTGAGCCGCACCAACTGGAAAAAGCGGTGGATTCGATGAAACTGCTCGGCATCAGCGGGTTTAATGTGACGCTGCCGCATAAACAAGCGATCATCCCGCTTTTGGATGAGCTCGATGAAACGGCGCAGCGGATGAATGCAGTCAATACGGTGGCCGTATCAAATGGCCGTTTAAAGGGATTTAATACTGACGGCGATGGATTTGTCCAGTCTCTGTTAAGCCAGCAGCCAAAACCGGATGAGGCGTTATTGATTGTTGGAGCAGGCGGCGCAGCGAGAGGCATTGCTTTTGCGCTGTCGCGTGCCGGATTCCGCGATATAACGATTACCAACCGCACCGTCCGCAGAGCACAAGAATTGGCCGATGAGACCGGGAGTAAGTCAATTGTACTGGCAGAAGCTGAACGTCGGCTGGGCGAATTTGCTACGATTGTTCAAACGACTTCTGTCGGAATGACTGAAGAGGCACTGCCGCTGTCAGCCGCTAATTTGACGAAGGGATCAGTTGTAGCTGACATTATCTACAACCCGCTCCAAACGCCGCTGATCCAAAAGGCAAAAGAGAAAAATTGCGCTGCGCTGAATGGCGTTGGCATGTTTGTCAACCAGGGAGCGATCGCGTTTGAGAAATGGACAGGAATTCGTCCGGATACAGAAGAAATGACACAAATGATTACGGAAAAACTAGGAGGACATTATGTTAACAGGTAAACAAAAACGTTTTTTAAGAAGTGAAGCGCACCATTTGGATCCGATTTTTCAAGTCGGAAAAGGCGGCGTAAACGAAGCAATGCTAGTTCAAATCGGTGAAGCGCTGGAAAAACGCGAACTGTTGAAAATAAGCATTTTGCAAAACAATGAAGATGATAAACATGAAGTGGCAGAGCATCTTGCCAAAGGCACAAAAGCTGAACTTGTCCAGTTGATTGGCCATACGGTCGTATTATACAAAACATCTGTGAACAACAAACGGATCGACCTTCCGTGACCAAACAGAAAGTCGGCATTCTTGGCGGAACGTTCAATCCGCCGCATTTCGGCCATTTAATTATGGCAAACGAGGCTTACCATTCACTGGGATTGAGCGAAGTGCGGTTTATGCCGAATGCTATCGCTCCGCATAAACAAACGAGCGGGATTTCCGCCTTGCAGCGGCTTCATATGACGCGGCTTGCGATAAAAGGCCATCCGCAATTTTCACTTGAAGAAATAGAAATCCGCAATGGCGGTGTTTCTTTTACGTATGAGACGATGCTGGAACTGACCCGCCGTGAACCTGATGCCGAGTTTTATTTCATCATCGGGGGCGATATGATCGAGAGCCTTCATACTTGGCACTGCATCGATAGATTGCTGGAGCTGGTGCAGCTGGTCGGCATCGGCCGTCCGGGATATGGGGTGGAGACTCCTTATCCAGTGGTTGTAATTGATTCGCCGGAGATGGATGTGTCTTCGACGATGCTCCGCCAGCGAATCGGCCTCGGCAAGCCGGTCACTTTTTTGGTTCCGGCGCCCGTTGAATCTTTTATTCAGAAGGAGCGGTTGTATGGATACGGACTTGATGCTCCAACAAGTTAAGCAGCGCATGCCGGAAAAGCGCTATATCCATGTGCTGGGCGTGGTGGAAAGTGCTATTGAGCTAGCGCGGCAATACGGTGTTTCCGAAGAAAAAGCACGCGTTGCAGCCATTCTTCATGATGTCGCCAAATACGCCGACAGGGATTGGATGAGGGAGATCATCCAGTCAGAAGAGATGGACCTGCGGCTTCTTGCATTCCACCACGAATTGTGGCATGCTCCTGTAGGCGCTTTTGTCGCAGTAGAAGAATTTGGGATCGAAGACGAGGAAGTCTTGGATGCGATCCGTTTTCATACGACCGGGCGCGCCGGCATGTCTGACTTGGAGAAAGTCGTCTATATCGCCGATATGATCGAGCCAAGCCGCAAATTCCCTGGTGTCGAGCAATTGCGCGGACAAAAATTACATGGCCTTGACCGTTTAATGGAATCGGCGATTCGGCAGTCTATCAACTTTTTAACAAAAAAAAATCAACCGGTATATCCGGATTCCTTGGAATGCCTTGCGCATTTCGAGCAACAGAAGGGGAACGTGGAAGAATGACGAAAGATACGTTATTACAAGTGGCTTACCAAGCCGCAGAAGATAAAAAAGCAGAAGATATCGTAGTATTAAACATGGAAGGCATCTCGCTATTGGCCGATTACTTCCTGATCTGCAGCGCCAATTCAGATCGCCAGGTTCAGGCAATTGCCCGTGAGCTGATGGACAAAGCCGGAGAAGCAGGATTCACTGTGAAAAGCGTAGAAGGATTTGATTCGGCTCGTTGGGTACTGGTTGATATGGGAGACGTTGTAGCGCATGTATTCCACCGCGATGAGCGCTCGTACTACAATCTCGAGCGGCTATGGCGTGACGCTCCTCAGCTCGAAGTATGAACTACGGGCGTTTTGCAGCAGTCTATGATGATTTAATGGAAGACATTCCATACGAGCAATATGTAGAGTGGATTGCTGAAACGTTGCAGACAGGCAAAGTTCTCGACTTGGCTTGCGGGACGGGTGTCTTGTCCGAACTGATGGCTGAACTTGGCTATTCCGTGACAGCAAGCGATTTGTCTGCAGATATGCTGACAGTTGCACAGCGACGTTTTAAAGAAGCGGGTTTGTCGATTCCTGCTCTTCAGTTGTCGATGGATAACTTGGAGGGGCTGGAAGGTTTTGACGCTGTTACAATTGCCATCGATTCGTTGAATTATTTGAGCGCTGAGGAACAGGTGATTCAAACGTTCAAGCAAGTGCATGCTGCGCTAAAAACCGGCGGGCATCTGTTTTTCGATGTTCACTCGATATTCAAAGTTGATGAAGTTTTTATGCAGAGCCCTTTTGTCTATGACGGAGAGGATCTGGCCTATATGTGGCATACGGAACCTGGTTCAGCTGCCCATAGTGTAATTCACGATTTGACGTTTTTCGTCCGCGAAGGCTGGATGTTCGAACGGTTTGAAGAAACGCACGAGCAACGAACGTTCCCGGCAGAAACGTATAAATTGTGGCTCGAAGGGGCAGGCTTTAAAGTCGCATCGATTACTGCAGATTTTACGCACGAGGAGCCGACTGAAGAAAGTGAACGCATTTTTTTCCACGCCATAAAAGAAAGTCAAATCCGCTAGCGACAAGCTAGCGGATTTTTTGTTGTGCGATAGACAATGGGATGTCAGTTATTGTATAATTCAGACAGCTTCTCTTGATTGCCTGCTGCGGAAAAGAGGGATGCCCACTGAAACTTTCTCCGCAATTCGCCAAGCATAGCCGCTTCATCCTTCCGGCGGCCGTTGTACTGGCTCTTCTTTATTTTTTTCTTCTGCGATCTCCCGCACCACCGGAAACACTTGCGGACTTGGCTTCTGAACAAGCTGAACCCGAGTCTTTTGCTATGGCCGATGAACAACCGGCGCTTCCCGCTACAATTATGATTGATGTCAAAGGTGCTGTTAAAAA
>JASKZU010000274.1 GCA_030147455.1 Planococcus sp. (in: firmicutes)
CAACACCATCCCGAAACTTCTGGAAATGGCAGTCAAACTGCTTCCGGCAAGTGAAGAACCAGTGTTGAAAACAGCGCAGATGTATTTAGAGCGGGGCATGCCGAAAGAAGCCGCCGTTGAATTAAAGGCATATGCCGGCATTCCCGGCGACGCAGAACGGTTGTATGTGTTTGCCAATCTGCAGATGGCGCACGAAAATGCCAAGCCAAACTTGTACGAAAGGGTCATCGGGCAGCTTGCAGCTTATGAAAAAGAACTGCCTCTAGATGGGGAGATGTTGACCTGGTGGAGTGAAGCGCTTCTTGGACTCGAACGTGAGAGAGAAGCGGTTTCGAAACTTGATGAGGCAATCAGACTTGATCCGTTTGTTCCGGATATGTATACGCGAAAATGGGATGTACTGAGCGGGTTGGATGATGGGGAATTGGACGCTTACGAGCAATCGCTTCCGGAAGAAATGCTGGCATCCGAATGGCTGACGCTGACTCGTGCTTCTACATTTTCGGAAAGAGGAAATGGCCATCGTGCGAAAGAGCTGATCGATCCGCTACTAAAAGAGTTGCCGGAATTCCAGTTTGGTTATTTCGAACTCGCCCGTGCCGAAATGGCTAGAAATAATCCAAAAGCTGCTAAAAGTATTCTAAAAGAACTGCTTGAAAGAGAAGAAAGTGACTCTTTTTGGCAATTGGCACAGGAAGATCGACTGCTGGAAAAAATTGTCGTAGAACTTTCTAGTTCATAAAGGGGGACAAAGTCTCTCGCGCCGTTCCAATATGTGTGTTAAGGTGAGGACAACTGAATAGGATAGAATCATTACTGAAGCCACGGATAGAACCGGAAAGGGGCGTTCCGTATGAAGCTTGAAAGTATTCGCACCTTTTTATCGACACTTTTGGAGTACCGCGGCGTGCGTATCACACAGACGTTTAATTCAAAAGACGGTAGAACGCTTATCGTACACTGTGAACCGGAGACAGGCGAATTTGTTATTCGCGATGTATCGGACACAAGAACGTGGGAGCGAAAAACCATCGAAGAAGCGACAGCGTTTATTGTTAGCTACCTAGAATCAACTACATCTACTATCAAAGTCTGAACCTAGCCGTTCAGGCTTTTTTTTTGTTCTTTTAGATGCTATTCACTTATCGGTTTTCCAAAACGGTATCTCCGGCTTCTTAATTTGCTTGCAAAAGGCACCAGTAGAAGCAAAGGAAACATCAGGAAAAATGCATACAATAAAGTGGCCGGTAAAGTAAACTCATAAACATACCTTGAAATATTCAACACCAGCTGAAACAGGAGAATCACTAAAAAAAACCGGAAAAACTTCAAATAGCTATACTGGATTTTCCCGCAATGAGTGCAAGGCTGCCCATTTTTGAACGACAACCTCATCATTTCTTTCCATGTCCATTTTTCTCCGCACTGCTCACAAACCGGCATTTGGATCGCTCCTTAAACGAGGTGTTAGTTTGTGCATACCCTTATTTTTCAACTTAATCCAAAAGAATGGATTTTTTTGCGGAAGAAAAGCGTGATTCATACAATAGAGCGTTTATTTTAATGCTCGTGTGTTTAACCAGCGTGAATTATGTCAATAAGTAGAATTGAGGCAATTTTTACGAACAGACTGCAGAGGAGGAAATAGAATGAGCATGCAACATATCGAACAACAGGACTTGGTACGCGACGAGTACGGCAATTATTACAAAGTGGTCGGGCTGCACAAAGACGGCGAAACGTTAAAGGCGATTGAGATTTCAAATCTGTATTTTGAAACATCTTTTCAGTTCAAGGCCGGAGACGTGCCCGATGCAGGCAAACCGATCGGCGTCTTTTTGCAGGAGCAGCTCAATGCGTATGTCGAGAGAGTAGAACAGCGTGAGCGCCCGGTTTACGGAATCCGTGATTTAATGGTCAATAAAATTGAAGTGTTTGCGGTGGATATTACACAACCGCATCCAAAGCGCGAAGAAACGGCTGGTTGAACAGCCCGAAGCCCTGCCTGGAACATTTCCAGGCAGGGCTTTTTATTGTTTTCTTAACCTTTCTTTAACCTTTTGCTACTAGGATATGGATAGACAGCTGTGGAAAGTGGGGAGAAGCAATGAGGCGAATAACGGGCAAGGTCGGGCTGGCTCTGTTAGTGGCGGCAAGCAGTGCGCTAGTGTGGCAGGGAGACAAAGGAGAAGTATTCGCTCAGTATGAGGAATTGGTGAAGCTTCCGGACGGATTAGTAGCGAAAGAACTGTATGTCAATGATGGGCAGTTGACAGCTGTTTTGGAAAAGCAATTTGAGGCACAAGCAATTGCCGGTTTCGACCGCCAGGGAAACGAGTTATGGCAGTTGCCGTTAAACGGCGCCCATTATGCGATTGGCAGCAAAGCGTTGGCCATTGTATCTGGCAATAATGTCACGGTGCATTCAGTGGCCAACGGAAAAGAACTTGCCGCGTTTGCGCTTGCCGGCGATTTCCGGTTGAATGGTTCACAGGCAAGCGTCGAAATTGTTTCCGGCCATTTGCTCATTACGGGCAATCTCGGCACGCGCCTTTGGGTATACAAGCTGGACGGCACACTTGTTGAAGGCTTGACAGGCGGCAACATCCATCAGGCAACGATCTTCACCGGACATCTTTTGTATATGGATGATTCGGTGCTGCATGGGCAATTGCTGTCTGGCGAGAAAAAATGGAAAGAGCCGAATGTATTAGAGCCTTTCGTGACAGGCGCGAACGGCACGGTTTATTTTGTCCAAGGAGACCCGGACGACCCTGAACGGTTGACACTGTCTGGGCGCTCGCTTTCAAAACAGCGGCAATTATTCAAAACCGCGCTGCCGGCGCAAGAAGAACCTGTACTTGCCGGTGCAACAGAAAATGGTGCAATCCTGACATTTGCTGACTCGGAAGATTGGGTGTTTTGGAACAATAAAGGCAATGAGCTTCACCGGAAATCGCTGCGTCCCGCGGAATTTCGCGCACTTGAAATGCGCTACCGCCCCGTGACTTCGCAAGTAGAGCTCGGGATGGACCGAATGCAGGACCGGCAATTGCTGACGCTTGCTGAACGCGGCACGACAGCGCTCGGCAACCCATTTGAGCTCGGCACGATGCACATTGCGTCCGAAGCGGGCCAATTTACTAAAACAGTAGAGCATGGGATCGATGCCGCCTTGCTTTATCCGACAGGCAGCCCGGTCATGCTCAGCAACCAGCAATTGAGCGTGTTCACTGAGGCGGGAGAACTACTCGCTGTACAGCCTGTTCCGCCTGGCAGTTCAAGGTTGCTGATGGCTGACGATACTGTTTATGTCTATGGAGGCCGCAGCATTGCTGCAATGAACGAGCCGGAGCCGCCAGAATCCCTGGTGGAGACAGCGGCTGGCAAGGACATCTACGAAACGGCTGCTTTAGCATCGCAAACTGCATGGGATACAGCGGAAACGGTCGTTCTTGCAACCAGTGAAAATTTCGCCGACGCCTTGTCCGGTGTACCGCTTG
>JASKZU010000193.1 GCA_030147455.1 Planococcus sp. (in: firmicutes)
TCTCTTTGATGGAAGCCACATGCCCCACGCGGACGGGCCACGAAGACTCCTGTGGGACATCGATAGCTGAGACCCCGCAGGAACGCAGTGACGAGGAGGCTGAAGCTGAGCCCACGGAAAGCGAAGTGGCCCGTCCGCTTGGGGAGTATGCACCGCTATACATGTTGATCGAACTTTATCTACAGTCTGAAAAAAAGAAGCCTAAGAGGCTTCTTTTTTATACTTCCATAATCACCGGCAAAATCATTGGACGGCGTTTTGTTTTTTCATAAAGGTAAGGCCCGAGGACATCCGAAATGTCGGTTTTCAGTTCTGCCCAATCTGTATTCTTGCTATGGATTTTTTTGTTTAAATGGCGGTTCAGCATCTGCTGGGCCTCGTAAATCATCGTACCGGATTCACGCATATAGACGAATCCGCGCGAAATGATATCAGGGCCTGAAACCATGCGGCTTTTCTTTTTGTCGACGCTCACGACGACAATGACAAGGCCTTCTTCAGAAAGCACACGGCGGTCCCGGAGAACAATGTTCCCGATATCGCCAATTCCGCTGCCGTCGATATAAACGTCTCCAGAAGGAATGCGGCCGGCAACAGCTGCTTCGTCTTGTCCAAGTGCCAATACGTCGCCATTTTCCATGATGTAGGTGTTTTCGCGCGGAACATCGCAATCAACTGCCAATTCAGCATGTTGTGCCTGCATACGGTATTCGCCATGGATCGGCATGAAGAATTTCGGCTTGATCAAACGAAGCATCAACTTGTTTTCTTCTTGCGAGCCATGTCCGGATGTATGGATGTTGTTTAGCGATCCGTGGATAACGTCAGCGCCTGCACGGAACAGCAAGTTGATCGTACGGTTGACGCTGCTCGTATTGCCAGGAATCGGCGAAGACGAGAACACGACTGTATCGTTTGGCTGAATTTGAATCTGGCGGTGGGTGCCGTTGGCGATGCGCGATAACGCGGCCATTGGCTCGCCCTGTGATCCTGTACAAAGAATGACTACTTTATCAGCAGGCATGCGATTCAATGTTTGTGTATCGATAAAAGCATCTTCTGGAGCTGTAATATAGCCAAGCTCACGACCGATGGTAATGGCGTTATCCATGCTGCGGCCAAAGACGGCAATTTTGCGCCCTTGACGCACCGCTTCTTCAGTGACTTGCTGAAGGCGGTAAATATTGGATGCGAAAGTGGCAAAAATCAAGCGGCCTTCAACTTTCCGCATAATGTCACGGATGGTTTCGCCGACTTTGCGCTCCGACATCGTAAAGTTCGGGATTTCGGCATTCGTGGAATCGGACAACAGGCATAGTACGCCTTCACTGCCGATTTGAGCCATTTTCAGCAAGTTGGCAGGTTCGCCGACCGGCGTGAAGTCGAATTTAAAGTCGCCTGTATGAACGATGTTCCCGGGCGGTGTTTTGACGACCACACCGAAAGAATCCGGAATACTATGTGTAGTACGGAAAAAACTAACCGAAGTCTTACGGAATTTGATGACGTCTTCTTCTTCGATTTCGATCATTTTTGTCTGGCGAAGCAAGCCATGCTCTTCTAATTTCTTGCGCAATAAGCCAAGTGCCAGCTTACCGCCGTAGACAGGCATATTGATTTGCTTCAGCAAGTAGGGAATGCCGCCGATATGGTCTTCATGGCCGTGTGTTATAAACAGGCCTTTGATTTTATCGGCGTTTTTTACTAGGTAAGTATAATCCGGGATGACGTAATCAATTCCGAGCAGGTCGTCTTCCGGAAATTTAATGCCGGCATCGATTAGGATGATTTCATCCTGAAATTGGACACCGTACGTATTTTTGCCGATTTCGCCCAGTCCGCCAAGTGCGAAAACAGCTGTCTGATCATTTTTTACGAATTTCATTGGGCGTCCAATGTCTCCACTTGGTAGTCTTCGGAAGCCTGTTCATACTCAAGGTGTTGGCCTTCCAGAAGCTGAACGAGCTCAATGTTAAAGTTGCGGTCTTTTAGATGATAGCGAACTTCCCGCTCGGTGGAAGCCTCAACATACAAGCTTTTAGTATTTTCGCGAACTGGTACTTCAAAACGGTTTTCCTGATAGTAAACTTTAAAAATCATCATTTGCTCTCCTTTTTACACGTTCAATATAAATGCACTTTCTTTATATTATCATGTCATTGTTTTAAAATAAAGAATAGCCCTCCTATTTATTAAGAAGGGCCAAAACCTTATGCTATCTTCTTTTTGTTCATAATGCCGTTGAGCTGTCTGAGAAGTTTACGCTTTAAACGTTTCAGCATGGCTCACCACTCCTTATGTATAGTATACTGTTTTTTCTGACAAAATCAATGGCGGGGATTCAAAAACCCGTAAAGACTGGAGATGAAACAATGTCGAAGTTACTGTTATTAGATATTGACGGCACATTGCTCGATACAAACAAGCAACTGCCGGAAGCAACAAAAAAGGCTTTGGTTGATGCACGCGCCAACGGACACCAGTTGGCCATCGCGACAGGCCGTGCGCCGTTTATGATCGGTTCGCTGCTTGAGGAACTGGGAATTGATACGTACATTACGTTCAATGGCCAATTTATCGCACACCAAAACGAGCCGGTACATAAGCAGGCAATCGATCCGGACACATTGGAAAAAGTAGTCGACTATGCTGAGCAACGCGACCATCCGATTGTTTTTATGAACGAGCTTAAGATGGTGTCATCGACTGATTTCCATCCGGATATCGACGAAAGCATCAAAAGCCTTAAATTCCCGCACCCGGAAAAAGACAAAGAGTTTTATCGAACCAACGATGTTTACCAAGCGCTTGTTTTCTGTGAGGAGCAAGAAGAACAGCAATACCATGACCGGTTCAAAGACGTAAACTTTGTGCGCTGGCACAGGGTATCTTGCGATATTTTGCCAAAAGGCGGAAGCAAGGCAGAAGGAATCAAGCAGCTGATTAAAGCGACCGGCCATCGCCTGGAAGACACGATTGCTTTTGGCGATGGATTGAACGACCTGGAGATGATGGAAGTCGCTGGCTATAGCGTGGCAATGTCAAACGGACA
>JASKZU010000203.1 GCA_030147455.1 Planococcus sp. (in: firmicutes)
GTACTGGGAAACACCCCTGAACTGTCTGTCTCGATGAAAAATCCGGACATCGAGCTGAGCGTCGAAATTCGCAAAGAGGCCGTCTATATGATGGCGGAAACAATTCGCGGTGCCGGCGGGTTGCCAATCGGCGCAAACGGCAAGGCGCTGCTGTTGCTGTCCGGTGGAATTGACAGTCCTGTTGCGGGCTACCACATGCTGAAGCGCGGGGTGAAGTTGGATTTGATTCATTTTTTCAGCCCGCCATTTACGACCGAACGCGCCAAAGAAAAAGTATTGGATTTGGCTGAAAAACTGAGCGGATTTGGGTCAGCGGTGACGCTGCATGTGATCCCGTTTACTGAATTGCAGCAGGAAGTGCATAAACAAGTGCCGGACAATATGACAATGACGTCGACGCGCCGGATGATGATGCGTGTGGCGGACATTGTGCGAGCAAAAACCGACTCGAAAGCCATCATTACAGGAGAAAGCCTCGGCCAGGTCGCCAGCCAGACCTTGGATAGTTTGCAGGCCATCAATGCTGTTACAACAACTCCGATTCTGCGCCCGCTCATTGCACAGGACAAGTTGGATATCATCGAAACGGCACAGGCGATCGGCACTTATGATATTTCCATTCGCCCGTTCGAGGATTGCTGCACGATCTTCACTCCGGCCAACCCGAAAACCAAACCCAAAACCGATAAAGTAGAACATTACGAAAGCTTTGTCTCTTTTGATGAGATGATCGAAAAAGCAGTGGCAGATCGCGAAATCATCGATTTCCCGCGCAAGCAGCAAGTACGGTTCGACGATTTGCTGTAAACAAATAAAAACCCGTCAAAAGCTTCTGCTTTTGGCGGGTTTTTTAGATAGTGGCACGTTAGCAGTTTGTACACGGTATTAAACAATTATTTTGAATAGTTAATTAGTTCATGTATACTAGTGGAGGAATTATATTAGTCGAAAAGGGGAAATTGCAATGAACCGAGAACAATTGCTGGCACCTGAAAAGTACAACTTAGTAGAAGAGATAGAGCGCTTTGCTACAAACGAAGGACATGCGGCGATTATGTGGGAAAACGACAAAGGCGCCCACCAGCAAGTTACATACGATGAATTGATTCAACAAGCTAATCGTGCAGCGAACAGCTTTGAACAGGCTGGCTTGAAAAAAGGCGATGTAGTCCTGGTAATGGTGCCTCGCCTGATTGAAGCTTACATAGCGTATATTGGGGCTTTAAAAGCGGGGCTCATCGTTATTCCCAGCTCTGAAATGCTGCGGGCAAAAGATATTTCCTACCGTCTGAATCACAGTGAGGCGAAAGCAGTCATTGCCTATGAACCGTTTCTCGAACAGTTCGAGGAAGTACCGGAAATGGCAGGGCAAATCAAATTGGTCATCGGCAGCGATTCAGGTTCTTGGATCTCACTGACTGATGAAATGGCAAAGGCTTCAGAAGCATACGAAGCAGCGCCGACAAAAAGCAATGATATGGCCTTTTTATCTTATACATCCGGAACGACCGGAAATCCAAAAGGCGTCGTGCACAGCCACGGCTGGGCATATGCCCATTTGCGGACATCGGCAGAGCACTGGCTCGGTGCCAAAAAAGGCGACCTGGTTTGGGCCACAGCGAGCCCTGGATGGCAAAAGTGGATATGGAGCCCGTTTCTTGCCACTCTCGGCAGCGGTGCGACAGCCTTTGTGTACAACGGAAAATTTGACCCGACCGTATATTTAAATTTGCTGGAACAGCGCAAAATCAATGTGCTGTGCTGCACGCCGACTGAATACCGGCTGATGGCCAAGCAGCAAAATCTAGCTAAATATAATCTGAGCGCTTTGCACAGTGCTGTTTCTGCAGGTGAACCGCTCAATGCGGAAGTAATCGATTTATTCCGCAAGCATTTTGATTTAGCAGTAAGAGACGGCTATGGACAAACAGAAAATACACTGCTCGTCGGGACGATGAAAGGCGGAGAGTGGCGCAAAGGATCGATGGGCAAACCGACTCCCGGCAATCGCGTTGAGATCGTGGATGATAACGGCGAACCGTGTGCTGCCGGTGAAGTGGGCGATATTGCAGTGCACATCGACACTCCAGCACTGTTCAAGGAGTATTTCAAAGATGCCGACCGCACCCAAATGCAATTTCGGGGAGACTATTATATAACCGGAGACAAAGCGTCCAAAGACGAAGACGGATTTTTCTGGTTTGAAGGGCGTGGAGACGACATCATCATTTCGTCCGGTTATACCATTGGCCCGTTTGAAGTGGAGGATGCGCTTGTCAAACACCCGGCCGTTCAGGAATGTGCGGTGGTCGGCGCGCCGGATGAGATTCGCGGAACCATCGTCAAGGCGTTTATCGTTTTGACTCCCGGCAATGAAGGGTCGGATGAATTGGTAAGCAAGCTGCAAAATCATGTGAAAACACTGACAGCGCCTTATAAATACCCACGGGCGATTGAATTTATCGAAGAGCTGCCAAAAACGGCTTCCGGGAAAATCCGGCGCGTCGAATTAAGGCAGCCACAACAAAACAAAAAATAAACAAAAGCTCTCAGCGATGCTGGGGGCTTTTGTTTGTTTACTTTCCGCTCGGGCAGGCATATAATGGGACTGTTATTTCGGAAACAAAAATACTTTCAGAATGGTGTGCGATGTAAAAATGACTGATGAGAAAAAAGGAACGTTGCTGACGATTCTGACTTACACCATTTGGGGAATCCTCCCGATATTCTGGAAGCAAGTTGCCCACGTGCCCGCTGATGAATTACTGGCCGGCCGTATTTTTTGGGCTTTTTGGCTGACGCTTGCATTTATTGTGCTAATCGGAAGCGGCAGGCATTTGCTGTCAGACCTTAAATCGCTATGGAACTCGAAGAAAAAGTTTTTTCTGTTGATGCTGGCTTCTCTGCTTATTTCAGCCAACTGGTTTTTCTACATTTATGCAGTGACGAGTGACCGCATAGTTGAAACTAGCCTCGGCTATTATATCAATCCGCTGATTTCAGTGCTTTTGGGATCGTTCTTTTTAAAAGAAAAGCTTTCTCCAGCGGCCAAGATTTCATTTTTGCTGGCTGCCATCGGTGTCTCTATCACTACTATTTCCTATGGAACCTTGCCGTGGCTTGCGCTTGGCATGGCATTCAGCTTTGCCTTTTACGGGCTGATCAAGAAAACCATTCAATTAAATGCACTTCGCGGCTTGGCCATCGAGACATTATTCGTGCTGCCGTTTGCCGCGGCTTATTACATGTATTTGTTTTCAAACGGGCAGGCCGCCTTTTTGCACACGGGAATTGCAACTGATTTGCTGGTTGTTCTCAGTGGACTCTTAACCGCAGTGCCATTGCTCCTGTTCGCTATGGGTGCACCGCTGATCCCGCTGTATATGGTCGGCTTTTTGCAGTATATTGCCCCAACATTGATGTTGTTGATCGGCGTCTTGCTGTACGGGGAAAACTTTGGGCTTGTTTCGATTGTCTCGTTTTCATTTATTTGGAGCGCGTTGATTTTGTTTACAGGGTCAAAAATAATGGAATCCAGGCGGTCGAGAAAAAATCGTCAAATGCTCAACGGCGAATTTACCGGAAAGTGAAACATTTTCGGTTCAATGCCGTATAGTTAAAGTGAATACTTAAGGAGGGAATTGGAAAATGAACACAAAACGTTGGATTGCGCTAATTGCGGCAGCCGGAATTTTGGTTATTTCAATCGTAGTCAGTTCAGCATTTTCATTGCTGAAAACTGATTTTTCATCGGGATTTGAAGACATCGTTGGCAGCAGCGATACATTTCTTGGCGAACAAGTAATGGAACCAGGAGATGGATCGAACCGGATCGCCGTCTTGACGGTAGACGGAGCGATTCAAGACACAGGAGCAGCACCGCTGTTTGCAGCCGCTGGCTATAACCATGACTTGTTCATGGAGCAGTTGGAAGCAGTAAAAGAAGATGAGAGCGTTAAAGGCGTTGTCTTAAATGTCAACTCGCCAGGAGGCGGGGTCGTGGAATCTGCACAGATCTACGATAAAATCATCGAAATTCAGGAAGAAACCGAAAAACCGTTTTACGTGTCAATGGGATCGATGGCTGCATCCGGCGGTTACTACATATCCGCACCTGCAGAAAAAATCTTTGTCAATGAAGAAACGTTGACAGGCTCTATCGGCGTCATCATGCAAAGCGTCAACTACGGTGAATTGGCCGAACGCTACGGCGTAGACTTTGTCACAATCAAATCCGGCCCATATAAAGACATTATGAGCCCAACACGCGACATGACCGACGAGGAACGCGCACTGCTTCAGGAAATGCTCGACAGTTCATATGAGCGTTTTGTCGATGTGATTGAACAAGGGCGCAACATGACTGAAGCGGAAGTAAAAGAATACGCTGACGGACGGATTATGAACGGGCGTCAGGCGGTAGAAGCAAACTTGGCCGATGACTTTGGCTATGAAGAAGATGTAATTCAATCGCTGCGAGAGGATTTCAGCCTTGAAGGAGCAGAAGTATTTGAATATGGAGCAGGCGACGACTGGACTTCTTTGTTCGCCATGAAAGCCGGTTCGTTTTTCGGAATGGATATGGAAACCAAGTTCATTTCAGACATGCTGTCGCAAAACAGCGGTCCGCGCATGATGTATCTATATGGTGACCACTAAGGAGGAGAAGAAACATGACTGATCATGTTTACAGAACTGCGGCAGCCGAGCCGGCAGCGACTCCGCCGGCTCGGGCGCCAGAACAGCAAGTGCAGTTTTATGAGCGTAAACCAGCAGGATTTTGGGTGAGGTTTTGGGCCTATCTGCTCGATACGTTCATTATTTGGGGAATTTCAGCCATTGCCATTTATCCAGTGTTTACATTGTTTGGCTGGGACACGACGGAAAGTGCGTGGTATGCTCCGTACGCCATTATAACGGCACTCGTTTTTTACGGCTATTTTGTTTTGATGACTAAATTTTTTGCGCAAACACTCGGCAAAATGATTTTCGGGCTACGTGTAGTTTCGTTGAAGAGCGATAATTTGGCATGGGGCACGCTGTTGTTCCGCGAGTGGATCGGCCGTTTTATTTCCACGACAATTTTGCCTCTGTATTGGATCGTTGGATTTACGCCGTTAAAGCAGGGCGTTCATGATTTTATCGCCGATACGACGGTTGTTCACGAAGAATCCTACCGCCAGCGCAAAATGGCGCAGCATCGTTTAGAAGGGTCACAGTTGCAAGAAAGCGAAAGCATTTAGTATGATAAGGGTAATTTGAAAGGGAGGCGTTGCATAATGGTACAAGTTACATTCAAGCAGAACCCCGTCACATTGTCTGGCAAAGAAGTAAAAGTGGGAGACCAGGCGCCTGATTTCACCGCGTTGTCCAACAACCTGGAGCCAAAGTCGCTGCAGGATTTTCAAGGAAAAGTGCGGCTGATTAGCGTGGTTCCGTCGCTTGATACAGGCGTTTGTTCCAACCAAACAAAACGCTTTAGCGAAGAAGCGGCATCGCTCGGCGAACAAGTGGAAGTGTTGACAGTTTCCTGCGATTTGCCGTTTGCACAAAAACGCTGGACTGAAATCAATGGCGTTGGATCGATTACGACGCTGTCTGACCATCGCGACTTGTCGTTTGGCGAAGCGTACGGTGTAACGATGCAGGAACTGCGCCTGCTTGCCCGGTCGATTTTCGTTGTCGATGAGAACGATAAAGTGGCGTATGTTGAGTACGTACCTGAAGGCACTGACTATCCTGATTACGACAAAGCGCTTGAAGCAGTAAAAGCACTGACAAACTAATACAAGAAACCCACTCCTCCGAGTGGGTTTCCTTATTGAGGACGGAGATTTATGATTTCATCAATGGAAACTTTTTTCACTTTTATCGATAACGAAGCAACAGCTGTCCAGCGGCAACAGGAACTTCCTTATCTTGAGGCTTTGCTTGCCACGACTGAACGATGGCTTGACGGCCAGTTGACACCTCCAGAAGGCGGCACAAAAGAAGATGTCCGAAAAGCAATTCAACTGGCTATTTTAAAAGGGATGAAAGAACATATTCAGCCGCATCACCAAATGACTCCGGACGCGCTCGGTTTGCTGATGGGGTATCTGGTCGAATTGTTTGTCAAAGAACAGCAGGCGACGGTGCTTGATCCTGCAGCTGGAACCGGTAATTTATTGTTCACTGTCATGAATTACTTGGACGGCCGAATGAGCGGAACTGCTGTAGAACTGGACGACTTGCTTATTCGATTGGCTTCTAATATCGGCAACTTGATTGAACAGCCGGTAACCTTTTATTTGCAGGATGCGCTGCAGCCGTTATTGATTGACCCAGCTGACTGCGTGGTGTCGGATTTGCCGGTTGGCTATTATCCGGACGAGCAAACTGCCGCTTCTTATGAGCTGAAAGCCGAGGAAGGCATGTCGTATGCACACCATTTATTCATCGAACAGTCGATGAAGCATACAAAAGAAGGAGGCTATTTGTTTTTCGTCGTGCCGAAAAACTTATTCGAATCGCCTCTTGCCGGAGACCTGCACAGCTTCCTGAAGAAAACAGCCCACATCCAAGCGGTGATGGAATTGCCGGAAAATATCTTTAAACATGCGCAGCACGCCAAAGCGATCCTCGTGCTGCAGAAAAAGCAAGACGGTGTTAAAGCTCCGAAAGAAGTATTGCTTGCGCGTGTACCGAACATGTCCAAACCGGAAACAATGGCAAAATTTTTTACGCAAGTAAACGGGTGGTTTAAAGAAAACAAAGCATAGAAAAACCAGCTCTCATTAGAAGAGCTGGTTTTTTATGCTTGGTACTTTGCAGGATATTTAGTGCTTGCGGCGAATAGCGATGGGTATGCAGGGTGAAAAGGAGGCGTGAGGGATGTATAAGCGCATTTTGCTAGCAGTAGACGGTTCTGATATTTCATTTCGCGCCGCTCAGGAAGCGGCAAAAATATCAAGGTTGACAAACAGCGCTGAAGTAACAATAGCCTACGTATCGGATTACAAAGAAGAACAGGACGAAGTAGCCCATGATTCATCTAAACTCAAAGCCGATATGGCACGGCGCCAAAAAATCAGGCTGATTGTCGAACTGTACGAACGCGATAACATCATTCACCATGTTCGAAAGGTTCGAGGCATTCCGGGCCCTGCCATCGTGAAAATGACACAAGAACAGCATTTTGATTTGCTGGTCATCGGCAGCCGAGGCCAATCCCCGATCCAGGAAGTGATGCTCGGCAGTGTCAGCCACAAAGTGGTTCACCAAGCAGCTTGCCCCGTCTTGATAGTGAAATAAATCAGGAGGGCATAAGAAGCGGCGGTTTGCTATACTGAAATTAGAAACGCTGCTTCGTGCGGCAAGTTACAGGGGGATAAAACATGCAAGATTTACCGAACTGCCCGAAATGCGGCTCTGCGTATACGTATGAGGATGCAGAAATGCTGGTGTGTCCAGAGTGCGCCTATGAATGGAATCCAAACGAACAACCGGATGAGCAGCAGGCCGTAAGAGATGCAGTTGGAAACATTCTTCGCGATGGTGATTCGGTCACAGTCATTAAGGATTTAAAAGTAAAAGGCAGCTCTAATCCGCTGAAAATCGGAACAAAAGTAAAAAGCATCCGCTTAGTAGACGGCGACCATAACATTGAGTGCAAAATTGACGGATTCGGTGCGATGCAGCTGAAATCGCAATTTGTCAAAAAAGCTTAACCAGCCAATTAAAAGAGTTAAACAATCGAAAAAAGCCGGCCATTTGACCCCAATAGGACAAATAGACAGCTTTTTCGTGTTATACGCCGCGTTTGTTTCCCCACAGCAAAGCGTGAAGCTGCGGCAAAACTTTGGCGTTATTTAATACAGATGAGGCCAAGTGTTGGTCGATAAGCCATTGGTAGCGGGCCAACAAGTGCTGCGTCAATTTATCATCATCCGTTGTCGTCAACTCATCGTTTCCGACTTGCAGAAAAAACGGGATGCCTGGATACCGCATGTGAAGCTGTTCAGCAAAAGCAAAGTCATGCTGGTCAAAAATTACGACCTTCAAGCTTACGTTGTTCGCGGCAAGCTGTCCGACCATGGCATCCAGTTTGGCGTAATCGATGATCATGCCGGAGCTTGGCGGTTTTGGCGAAATGGTCACGTCATCGATTTCCAACAGCCAGTCCTGCCAGATGCTGCCTTGCGTTTCAACGGCCGTTTTCCAGCCTTTTTGCTGGCATAATGCAACAAGTTCCCCAATGCCTTTGTGAAGCGCCGGATTGCCGCCAGAAATGGTGACATGGGAAAAAGCACCGTTTCCAAGCTGTTCGAGCTGATCGACGATTTCCTGGGCGGGCATCATGACGCTTTTGCCTGTACCGTCCCAAGTGAATTTCGAATCACACCACGAACAGGAATAATCACATCCGGCCGTCCTGACGAACATCGTTTTTTGCCCGATGACCATGCCCTCTCCTTGAATCGTCGGGCCGAACAATTCCATTACAGGGATTTTCATAACGATCCCTCGCTGACCGGGCGGTAAACCACATAGCTTGTCGGTGTTTCACGGACGATAACTTGCAGGCAGCGCGGCTTGTTGCCAGTTGCATCAAGCATCTCCTGAACGAGCCGGAAAATTTGTTCGGCAAGTTGCTCAGTAGTCGGGAACGTATCTGCAAACTCTGGATGATCGTTCAACACGGAATGGTCAAAGCGTTTATGAATCAAATCTTTCAGCTTTTTAAAGTCGATCAAAAAGCCTACGCTGTCCAGTTCGTTTCCAGCGATGGTCAGGTTGAGGTGATATGTGTGGCCGTGCATGCGTGCACATGCCCCGGCTTCTTCTGCCGGAATAAAGTGGGCAGCGGAAAAATGCATATCTTTATTCAGTTCAAATCGGTAGGAATGCGGAACCGAAGGATAAAATTGCTGCATCATAAATCAGCACCTGCTTTTTGTGAAAGGTATTTCTCCAAGCCATCGTTGCGCAAAACGCAGGCTGGGCAAGTTCCGCAGCCTGTTGATGGGATGCCGTTATAGCAAGTCAATGTCTCGTTTTGGACAAATTCCAGCGCGCCCAACTGGTCGGATAGTTCCCAAACGCCTGCCTTATCAAGCCACATAAGCGGCGTGTGGATGATAAACTGCTTGTCCATCGCCAAATTCAAGCTGACGTTGAGCGAGCGGATAAATGTGTCGCGGCAATCAGGATAGCCGCTAAAATCGGTTTCACTGACGCCGGTCACTAAATGGCGTGCGCCGAATGCATCAGCATAGATGGCGGCAAAAGAAAAGAACAATAAGTTCCGGCCGGGCACAAAAGTAGATGGCAGCCCATCTTTTTCTCCTGATACTTCAATCGAATCACGCGTCAATGCATTGGCTGACAATTGATTGATCAATCCAAGATCGAGCACTTGCAAAGTGACTCCTAGTGTTTCGGCAATGCGCTTGGCATGTTCAATTTCCTGGGAATGCCGCTGGCCGTAGTCAAATGTCACGGCGAGCACTTCTCCAAATTCTTCTAATGCCCAAAACAGGCAAGTTGTACTGTCTTGTCCGCCGCTGAATACGACGACGGCTTTTTCGTTTTTCATGAATTCCAGCTCCTTAGTTTTTTAGAGAGGGAGTTTGCGAACCTCTTTTTATGAAACAGATTCCATAATAGCACAATCCGAAAGCCCTTGGCAGTTTTACGTGTAGCGCTCTTATAAAAGGGTATAGAACAGTAAACTAGAAGGAGTGTGACCTTATGAAAGCGATCGTCATCGAACAGTACGGCGGAAAAGAGCAACT
>JASKZU010000011.1 GCA_030147455.1 Planococcus sp. (in: firmicutes)
GACCGACAATCGTGCTGCTGCCGGAAATGTTTCAGGATTTAATGGGGCAGGCAGGAGTCGATCCGGAACAAATCGAATTATTATTGTGTGACCCGCTTTATACCATTCGTTTCACTGATGGGAAGGTATATACAAAGTATCCGGGACGGGAGCGCCAGCTGCAGGAAGTAAAAGAACAGTTTCCTGATGAACAAGAAGGGTTCAATCGTTTTATGGACGAAGGACTTAAACGCTTTAATATCGGGAAGCCAGCCTTTCTTGAGCATGACTTTGTGCGGAAAGCGGATTTCTGGACGTTCCGCAACATCCGTAACTTGATGAAGCTCAAACCGCAGCAATCGGTTCACCGATTGATGGAAAACTATTTCAAAGACGAACGCTTGCAATTAGCTTACTCGCTGCAGGCGCTCTATATCGGTGGAGACCCGTATCGTGCCCCGGCGATGTACTCGCTTGTGCCGTTCAGTGAGCACCAACACGGAGTTTATTACGTAAAGGGCGGTTACGCCAGCATCGTGCCGGTGATGGAAAAGGAATTGCGCAGCCGTGGAACGGATATTCGCACGGAAACGCCGGTTCAACAAATTGTAAAGCAAAACGGACGGGCGACAGGCGTCAAAACCGCAAACGGAGTTGAAGCATATGACGCGATTGTCTATAACGGGGACTTCCCAGGAATAGGCGAACTAGTGCCAAATCGGAAACAAAAGAAATTTACGCCTTCTTCCGGCTGTGTGCTGTTGTATTTCGGCTTGAACCGGGTATATGATGAAGTAAATGTCCACCAATTCTTCATCGGTGATGATTATAAAGAGCATATGGAAGATGTGTTTGTCAGAGGGCAGAAAACCGAAAATCCGGCTTTCTATACATTTCATCCGTCGGTAATCGATGATTCGCTGGCGCCGGAAGGAAAGTCTGTGCTGTATGTTCTTGTACCTGTTCCGGCAGGCACGGATATCGATTGGGCAAACGACAGCGACTGGGTTGAACGCATTTTAGACCGGATGGATACATTGGCTTTTCCCGGGATCCGTGAAGCAACTGAATGGATGGATATCCGGACGCCGTCCGAAGCGGAAGCATTCGGTTTATTCAAAGGAGGCAGTTTTGGGATCGGCCCGACCCTGAATCAATCCGGCGTGTTCCGGCCGCAAATCAAGCCGGACAACACAGAAAACTTATATGCAGTGGGGGCATCGGTTCACCCTGGCGGAGGCATTCCCATCGTTATGCAAGGAGCAAAACTACTGGCCGACAGAATCCACAGCGATTTGAAGGAAAGGGGCAGTTCATGATGGAATTGAAACAAGCCTACAGCTATTGCGAACGCATTATCGCCGACAATTCGAAGAGCTTTTACAAAGCATTCTCACTATTGCCTAAAGACAAACGCAAGGCAGTGTGGGCGGTCTATGCCTTTTGCCGGAGAGTCGATGATATTGTGGACGAAGGAAGCCAGCCGGAAACCGAATTGCGTGCCTTCCAAAGAGAATTCGATGAATTCCTGTCAGGATCAGTTCGCTGGAACGATCCGATGTGGCGCGCGCTTGAAGACGTTTTCGAAAGCTATGACATGGACGCAACTGCTTTTTATGGATTGATCAAAGGCCAGGAAATGGACTTGACGATCCATCGCTACCGGACGCTCGATGAATTGATCGACTACAGTTACCACGTGGCCAGTACGGTCGGGCTGATGCTGCTGCCCATATTGGCACCCGGGCGAACAGCCCAACTGAAAGAAGGGGCCATCTCGCTGGGCTATGCTATGCAAATTACGAACATCTTGCGCGATATCGGCGAAGACTTCTCAATGGGACGCATTTATTTGCCGGAAGAAATTATGCGCAAATATGGCCTAGCGGAAGAAGCGCTGGAAAACGGGATTGTTTCGGAATCATTTATTCAAGTATGGGAAGAGCTTGCGGAAACGGCAGAGTTTCATTACGGGCGTGCATTCGAGACGATAGGCGATTATCCGCTGTCTTCGCGCCTGCCGGTCAAAGGGGCGGCGCTTGTTTACCGCGAAATCCTAGTAACTATTCGTTCTAAAGAATATACCGTTTTTAATCAAAAGCATTACGTAACGGAAGACTCAAAGCAATCAATTCTAGCGTGCCTATAAAAAAGCTGTGCCCGAATATCGGCACAGCTTTTTTGTGGTTACAGATAGCTTTTGAGCAAGCGGTTGGCTACGTTCAGCCCGCTTAGTGTCACCATTGGGGAACCGCCGCCCGGATGGACGCTGCCGCCGACAAAGTATAGGCCTTTAATATCGCCGCTGGCATTGGCCGGCCGAAGGAAAGCGTCTTTCAAGTGGTTGGAGGAAGGCCCGTACAACGCCCCGCGATGAGAACCGAATTTTTCGCGGATAAATTCCGGCGTGAAAAGCTGTTCTTCCTCCAAGTGGGGGCGGATAAAAATCCCGTAATGCTCTAATAAATCATAAATGCGCTCTTTGTAGCTCTCTGGATCGACTTGCAAGCGGCCAACTGCTGAAAGCGCCGGGGCGTTCACAAGAATAAACAAATTGTCGCCGTCCGGTGATACAGAAGGGTCGGTATAAGACGAATTGCTAATGTAAATGGTCGGGTCATTGCTATAGCTTTTTTCTGTAAACAAATCGCTGAATTCCTGCGGATAGTCTGAAGAAAAAAAGACATTATGGTGTTTCAACTGCGGCAGTCGCGTATTGAGTCCTGCCGTGATGACAAAAGCAGAAATCGACGGTTCGAACCGGTCACGTTTGGCATCGCTGAACGATGGGCGCTGTTTGGCTTCTACCAGTTCTGGGAAAGCGGATAACAAGTCGCCGTTCAAAACTACAGCATCAGCCGCTAATTGTTCGCCATTTTCTAGTTCAATGCCGCTAGCACGGCCATCTTCTACCAAGATTCGGCTGACGCGGCTGCTTGCATAAAGTTCTGCTCCACATTCAGATGCAACTTTGGCGAAGCCTTCGGCAATGGCCGTATTGCCGCCCCGTGAATAAAAAACCCCTTCGACAAGTTCCAGATAAGCGATCATGGCAAAAGTGGCCGGTGCTTTGTACGGGGATGAGCCGATATAGGTGGCATAGCGGCCAAAAGCCTGGCGCATTCCTTCGTGTTTAAAGTAACGGCTGAAAAAGCGATCCATCGATTCATAGGGGCGCACTTGCAGCATGGCTTTTGCCAATGAAGGAGCCAAATAATCCCGAAAAGATTGAAAGCTTAACGGGAAAAAATGCCGTTCCGACAACCGGTAAAGCCGCTCTACTTCTGATAGAAATGCTGGGTAGCGTTCAGCCGCGAAAGGGTCAAGTGTCTGGAGCTGGCGGATCATGTCCTCTGGGTCTGAAGAAAAGTCAATATGGCTGCCGTCGGCAAAATGGTTGCGTGTATGGGCCGCCAGCTTGTCGAGCTGAAAATAGTCTTGCGGATCGCGTCCGGTTTGGGAAATAACTTTGCGGAAAAGACCCGGCATTGTAATCGTGTTCGGCCCAAAATCAAACCGGTGGCTTCCGAGTGTGACCGGCATAAGTTTGCCGCCGAAATGGCTGTTTTTTTCAAACAAGCTGACGCGTACGCCGTTGTGTGCGAGAGTGACAGCGGCTGCGAGCCCGCCAAGCCCGCCGCCCACAATGGCAATATGGGGTTGCTTCATGAATAATGCCTGCCTTTCCATGTGTAGGACTCTTTTTTCATCGATTTGCGCATTGCGGTAAGCAAGACGGCGAGCATGGCAGCTGCTTGAAGCGGCATAAGAAAAGCCAAATACCAGCGCTGATTGGTTACCATGTCCACATACCAGCGCTGCAGGACCGTCAATGCGTAAGGAGCAAGCCA
>JASKZU010000051.1 GCA_030147455.1 Planococcus sp. (in: firmicutes)
TAGTAGAATAATAGAATGACATTTTGCGGAGGGACCTGAATGAAGAAAGTCTCCATCATTAACGAAATCGACGAGATGCTCAATACGTATTGCGAAGGATGTTTTGTCAGAGCCCAACTCCGCAAGGACGAAGGAAAGACAGCGGCGCACCGGTTTTGCATCAGCGAGTGTACAGTCGGCACACAGCTGCAGTTTCTAGGCCAGGAATTGAACAAAATGGGATCGAACGAATAAATGCACAGCCAATGAAAAAAGCAGAAACGGACCTTATCCGTTTCTGCTTTTTCCTATTCTTTATCAGCGGGGAGGACATTGGCGGCTTGCGGGCCCCGGTTGCCGTCTATAATATCGAACGTCACGGGTGCGCCTTCCTGGAGCGTACGGAAACCATCACCTTGGATACCGGTAAAATGGACAAACACATCATCACCGTTGTCGCATTCAATAAAACCATAGCCTTTTTCTGCATTGAACCATTTCACAATTCCGTGGTGCATCGGCCTACCCCCTATGGATTCAATTAGTCAGCCCATCGCCATTTGCGGCCATGGATGGCTCTACTATACAGGATAGTGCATAAAAGGTCAATGTAGCGCTTACACGGCGCTGGAGGGCATTTCACGTTATACTAAAGACAGACGACAAAGGAGAGATTGGATGAACGACCAAGCAATTGCACAATGCCAAAAGACAGTCAAACACATTTACGACCAGTTTGACGCAAGCCACGACTGGCAGCACATCGAACGCGTGATGGAAAACGCGCGGCATATCGCCGGGGCAGAAGGCGGCGACCCGCTGCTGATTGAACTTGCGGTACTGCTTCACGACGTATCGGACCCGAAATACACGGCAAAAGATGAAGATCCGGAGCATGAAATCTTGCTTCAACTGCCTATCACGGAACAACAGCGTGAGCGCGTCCGTTCGATCATCCGGACCGTGTCGTTTAAAGGCGGCGCAAACGCCGAGCCGGATTCAGTCGAAGGCCGGATCGTCCGGGACGCCGACCGGTTGGATGCGATCGGGGCAATCGGCATTGCCCGTGCATTTGCTTATGGCGGAGCGAAAGGGCGCAAGTTGTACGACCCGCAGGAACAAGTGCGTACAGCAATGACCGAACAGGAATACAGAACCGGCGACACGAGCACCGTCACGCATTTTTATGAAAAGCTCCTGCTATTGAAAGAACGCATGATCACCGATAGCGGAAAGCAAATGGCTGAAGAACGCCACCAATTTATGCTATCCTTTTTAAAGCAACTACAAAACGAAACGGATGGGAAAAAATGAGCCATTTACACGTAACACAATTAAGCAAATCAGTCGGCGTCAAGACGCTGTTCACCAATGTTGAATTTTCACTTTACCCCGGCGAACGCGCCGGATTGATCGGCGTCAACGGCACCGGCAAGTCGACGCTTTTGTCGATTTTGGCCGGCGACAACGAACCCGACTCTATGGATATGGACCACCCGAAAAAATACCGCATCACGTATTTGATGCAGGAACCGGAATTCGATGAATCACTGACCGTTCTTGAAACTGTGTTCTCAGGCGAATCTCCGCTTTTGGCACTCAACCGTTCTTATGAAAAAGCATTGCAAAACATGATTGCTGATTCCGGATCTGAACAATTGCAGGATGAACTTATGAAGATCCAAGAAGGCATGGAACGCGAGAATGCGTGGGATATTAACGCACTGGCGAAAACGGCGCTGACGAAACTCGGCATCGATATGTATGACCAGCCGATCAGCGAACTGTCAGGCGGCCAGCGTAAACGCGTCGCGCTTGCAAAAGCATTGATCGAACCCGCCGATTTGATTTTGCTGGATGAGCCGACCAACCATCTGGACGCCGGATCGACTGAATGGCTGCAAGAAACGCTGTTGCGCATGAACAGCGCGATGCTTTTTGTCACCCATGACCGCTACTTTTTGGATGCCGTCTCGACGCATATTTTTGAACTTGCCGACCAGACGATGTACACCCATAAAGGCAACTACGGCGATTACTTGGAAGCAAAAGCGGTAAGGGAAGAAGTAGCTGAAGCTTCCAAACAAAAAATGCAAAACCGTTTCCGCTCGGAGCTTAAATGGATCCGGCGCGGCGCAAAAGCCCGCAGCACCAAGCAAAAAGCGCGGATCCAGCGTTTTGACCAATTGTCGGAAGACCTTCAATCCGTATCCGACAACACGAGCCTGGAGTTGTCGATGCAAAGCCAGCGCCTCGGCAAAAAAATCATCGAAGGCGAAAATTTGGCCGTTTCTTACGGGGACCGCGATATTTTCCATTCATTCGACTTTTTGCTGCAGGCAGGAGACCGTATCGGGATTGTCGGGCCAAACGGCGCCGGAAAATCGACGCTAATGAAATTGATTGCCGGCGACTTGGAAGCGACAAACGGCCGTTTGGACTACGGCAGCACCGTTAAGATTGCGCATTTTACGCAGCGTTTGCCGGAAATGGACGAGTCCCAGCGGATGATCGAATATATCCAGGAAGTATCCAGCGATTTTGAAGCGGAAAAAGGCGTACGTCTGTCCGCCACACAAATGCTCGAGCGCTTTTTGTTCCCGTCGAACGCACACGGCACATTGATCGGCAAATTATCCGGAGGCGAGCGCAAGCGGTTGTACTTGCTCAAGCTATTGATGGAAAAACCGAACGTCTTGCTGCTCGATGAGCCGACCAACGATTTGGATATCCAGACTTTGTCTGTTCTCGAAGACTTCCTGGAAAACTTCCCGGGCGTCGTTCTGACCATTTCCCATGACCGCTTTTTCCTGGACCGCATCGCCCGCAAGCTGTGGACGCTCGGCAGCGGCCATGTTCACGAATACCAGGGCCTTTATACCGACTGGCTAAAAGAAAAAACACCGATTGAAGAAATGCCGATGACGGCAAATGCAGAACTGCCAAAAACAGAAGCGCCGGCTAAAAAGAAAAAAATGAGCTTTTTGGAACAAAAAGAGTACGACGGCATTCTTGATCAGATTGCACGAGTAGAAGAAAAAATAGAAGCAACCGAAGCATTGATGGCATCGGCAGGTTCTGATTACGATAAGCTGCAGGAACTGACCGATCAAGTGGACGCCTATACGGCTGAATACGATACACTGATCGAGCGCTGGAGCTATCTCCAGGAACTTGCCGAAGCGTAACTGAGGAGGGGTTTTCTTGAAAATAAAAGCGATTGAACCAACACCAAGCCCGAATACGATGAAAGTGATCATCGACCAGGAATTGCCGTTTGGCAAAAGCCACGACTATAAAAAAGACCAATTGGACGGGGCCCCGAAAGAAGTCCGGGATATTCTCGCCATCGACGGCGTCAAAGGCGTCTACCACGTCGCAGACTTTCTCGCTGTCGAACGCATTTCGAAATTCGACTGGGAAAACATACTGGCTGATGTGCGCAATGCTTTTGGCGAAGGCGAAGGGTCTGAAGGAAATGTGGAGATCGACGAACATTTCGGGGAAGTATATGTCCACGTCCAGGAATTTAAAGGCATCCCGCTGCAAGTAAAAGTATTCGATGCACATGCTGAAGAGCGTTTTGCCATGTCTGAGCGCTTTGTGGCCGCGATGAACCGTGTACTGGACCCGAACGATGAGAATTTCATTTTCCAGCGCAAATGGGCCGACTACGGCGTCCGTTACGGCGAAAAATCGGAAATCGGCAAAAGCTTGGTCGAGGAAATCGAAGCAGCGTACCCGGACGACCGGCTGGACACTTTGACAAGCGAGACCGAATTAACAGAATCTGCCGGGACGGTACAAAAGCGCAACGTCAAAGTCGAAGAATTTGACGTACCCGACTGGGAAACGCGTTTCCAGCTGCTCGGCCAAATCGTGGAAGCGGATGCCGGCGATATCCCGTTGCTAGCCAAAGCGTTGGAAGACGACAAAATGTCGATCCGTCGCCAGGCTGCGATCTACCTCGGCGATATCGATGACGAAGCGGTTGTACCGCTTGCCGAACAGGCCATGAAAGACAAATCGTGGGCCGTCCGCCGAACAG
>JASKZU010000083.1 GCA_030147455.1 Planococcus sp. (in: firmicutes)
GTACATCATCGGACGGATTTCAACTGCATCGCCTACAGCGATTGGGCGTTTTTGGATGGTATGCATACCGAGAATTCCGACTTGCGTACCGTTAAGGATCGGCGTGGACAAGAGTGATCCGAATACGCCGCCATTCGTGATCGTGAACGATCCGCCGGTCATGTCGCCGATTGACAATTTCTTGTCGCGTGCTTTCAATGCCAATTCCCCGATGGATGCTTCGATTTCTGCAAAGTTCTTTTTGTCCGTGTCGCGAACGATCGGCACAACAAGTCCTTCTTCAGTAGAAACAGCAATGCCCACATCATAGAATTGCTTCATCAAAACGTCTGTGCCGTCGATTTCTGCATTGACGTATGGGTATTTTTTCAATGCAGCTGTTACTGCTTTTGTAAAGAATGACATAAATCCAAGTTTAACATCGTGGTCTTGTTGGAATTTGTCTTTTTTGCGCTTGCGCAGTTCCATCACATTGGTCATATCGATTTCGTTGAACGTCGTCAACATTGCTGTAGATTGCTTGACTTCAAGCAAACGCTTTGCAATTGTCTGGCGGCGTCTTGTCATTTTCTCACGCACTACACGTCCGCTTTCCTCATCAGAAGAAGGCGCTGCAGAAGCAGATTGCGGTGCAGCTTGGCTTGCAGCGGCTGGCGCTGTTGGCGCAGCCGGTTTTGTTCCATGTGCTTCTACGTCTTGGACGCGAACACGGCCCATTGGGTCAACAGGCGTGATAGAAGCAAGGTCGATGCCTTTTTCACGAGCCAATTTGCGTGCAGCAGGGCTTGCGATTGTGCGGTCGCCCGAGTTGCTGTCTTCTTGAGTCGGCGCTGCTTCTTTGTCTGCAGGAGCTTCTTGCGCCGCTTCTTCTTTGGCTGGTGCTTGTTCTTTTTCTGCTGATGGTTGTGCTGATGGTGCCGGAGCGGCTGCTTCGCCTGAACCTTCGCCAACTGTCGCGATTACTTGGCCTACTTCAACCGTATCGCCTTCAGCTGCAAGCAATTCCTGGACAACGCCCGCTTCTTCGGAAATAACTTCCACGTTGACTTTGTCTGTTTCCAATTCAACGATGAACTCGCCTTTTTCCACTGTATCGCCCGGCTGTTTAAGCCACTGGGCGATTGTTCCTTCTGTAATCGATTCTGCTAATTCGGGTACTTTGATTTCTGCCACAACTAATTCCTCCTTAAAAGTTCATCGTTACGCTTTGGCTAATGCCTCGTCGATGATGCGTGCCTGTTCCACTTTGTGCGATTCGCCGTCGCCTTCCGCAGGGCTTTGGCGCTTGATGCGGCCGTAATAATTGACGGCTTTGCCATCCGCAAGCTCACGGAGATACGGATCGGCAAATGTCCATGAGCCCATGTTCTTCGGCTCTTCCTGCACCCATGCCAATTCCTTGGCATTCGGGTAACGGTCGATGATAGCTTTGATTTTTTCCTGCGGGAACGGATACAATTGCTCGACGCGGACGATATGCGCCCACTCATAGCCTTTGCCGTCTTTGACGCGTTCCGCGAGGTCGATCGCCATTTTACCGCTGGCGAACAAAATGCGTTTAACTTTTTTCGCATCCTGCCCCATGCCCGGCTGTTCGATAATCGTCTCGAACTTGCCTTCAGCAAGCTGCTCAACGTCGGCGCCGACAAGCGGATGTCTAAGCAATGATTTAGGCGAAACGATGATCATCGGACGGATCGCTTCGTCTCCAAGCATTTTCGCCTGGCGGCGAAGAATGTGGAAATAGTTGGCTGCGCTTGAAAGGTTCGCGACAGTCCAGTTGTTTTCGCCGGCAAGCTGCAAGTAGCGCTCAAGGCGCGCACTGGAGTGCTCAGGCCCTTGCCCTTCGTAACCATGCGGCAAGAGCATGACAAGTCCGGATTTTTGGCCCCATTTAGAATGGCCGGAAGAAATAAACTGGTCAAACATAACTTGTGCCATGTTGGCAAAATCTCCATACTGCGCTTCCCAAATGACCAAGGCCTTATCATTTTCTACGTTATAGCCATACTCAAAGCCAAGAATAGAAGCTTCGCTGAGCGGGCTGTTGTAAACAACAAATGATGCTTTGGCGTCTGACAAGTGATGAAGCGGCACAAGTTCGTTGCCATTCTTCTCATCATGCAGCACCAAGTGGCGGTGTGCAAACGTTCCGCGCTGCGCATCCTGGCCTGTTAAGCGGACCGGGTTGCCGTCTTGCAAAATCGAACCGAATGCCAATGTTTCTGCATGCGCCCAGTCGATTTTTCCTTTTCCGGTAAACGGCTCTTCGCGGCGTTTCAAGATGCGCGCGAGCTTGCCGAATGCAGAAAAATCCGATGGCCAAGTCAGCAATTCTTTGTTCATTCTGTGAAGCGTTTCTGTACCGACGCCTGTTTCGATTTCCGGGAATCCGTTAAGCACAGCCTCAGGGATCTCCAGTTTCGGATGGTCATCGGATTTATTTTCTTTTACTTTATCGTAAGCTTCCTGCATCAGCTTTTGAACATCTGCATCGAGCTGTTTTACCTCATCTTCAGATAGCACACTTTCCTGTGCCAATTGTTTGCCGTATAGTTCACGGACTGTGTCATGTTGGTGAATGCCACGGTACATCGTCGGATTCGTCACCAATGGCTCATCCATTTCGTTGTGCCCGTAACGGCGGTAGCCGATCAAGTCAATCAACACGTCTTTTCCGAACTTTTCGCGGTATTCAAACGCTAAACGCGCAACAGCAACGACGGCTTCAGGCTCGTCTGCATTCACGTGGAATACAGGCACTTCAAAGCCTTTTGCCGGGTCGGAAGAATAATGGGTTGAACGGGAATCGTATTGTTCCGTCGTAAAACCGATCAAATTGTTGGCGATGATGTGAATCGACCCGCCAGTTTGATAGCCTTTAATGCGGCTGTAGTTCAAGGTTTCCGTTACGATGCCTTGTCCTGGGAACGCGGCGTCGCCGTGCACCAGAATCGAATAGGCTTTTTTCGGGTCTTGCAGCGCCAGACCTGATTGCCCTGTATCTTCTTGTGCCGCTCTTGTTTGGCCTGTGACAATCGGGCTCACTACTTCAAGGTGAGACGGGTTGTATGCCAGTTTGATTTTTGTCCCTTTGGCAGAACGGTGGGTTGCGCCCATGTGGTATTTCACATCGCCGAACCAGCCTTTCGTAATTTCCAAAGAACCGTCTTCAGGCAAAAATGCTTCATCGCCTACGTGTGCAAATCCAGCAAACATCATTTCGTATGGCTTGCGGAGAATATGCGTCAAGACGTTCAGACGCCCACGGTGGGCCATGCCGATCATGATATTTTGCGTGCCGGCAGACTCTGACAAGCGAACCAATTCGTCCATCAATACGACAAGCGAATCAACGCCTTCGATGGAAAAGCGTTTTTGCCCGACAAACGTCCGGTGGACAAACTTTTCAAATCCTTCTACACGAGTGAGAAGATCCAATACTTGCTTTTTCTTGTCTGCATCCAGCTTTGGTTTCATTTCGCCTGCTTCGATTTTAGACTGAAGCCAGCTGCGTTCCTGCGGCTGAATGATGTGGGAAAACTCATAAGCCACTTTGTCTGTATAAAGCGATTTCAAATAGTTGATCGCGTCGAAGCCGTTTTTGACATCAGCCGGTGGATTTTCCAACAGCAACGATACCGGTACGTCTTTTAAATCTGCGTCCGACAAGTTGTAAGTAGATGCCTCGACTCGTTGTGAATCACGCGGCTGGTCTTTCAGCGGATAGATATCCGAAGCCAGGTGGCCATGCGCACGGATAGATTCAGCCAATTGGATCGCTGCCAGCACTTTCTCGAAACGGTTTGGTTCCACTGCCACGCCTGGAGCTGCGGCAGCTTGAGTTTGAACCGGCGCCTGCTCTGCAGGGGGACCGTACTTTTCAAAGTAATCCGCGAATTCAGGATCGATCAATTCCGGGGACTCTTGATATAGATCATACATTTCCATCACATACCCTAAGTTAGGGCCTGCAATGGAACCCCAAGGGGATTTGGTGTCAGATTGATTGGTAGACATTGAATAACCTCCAACTATTTGCCATACGGCATTCACTTTTATTCATGCGTCTTTCTTATTTTAACACGCCCGCTGCCTGACTGAAAGCGGCAGGGCTGTAGCAGTACTGAACGAATTTCCATATCAATCTTACTACTTCCACTGAAAAAAACAATGCTTTTGACTGAAAATATTCAGTTGCAGCGAATTGAAGCGCTTACATGGTTAAGAGGAGGCAGAATTTCTGCTCTCCTCGCAAAAAATCGCTATTCGCCATGGAAGTAAATGATTCCGCCGCCTTTTTTCTTTGCTTCGTAAAGTGCTTGATCAGCTTTTTTGGTCAACTGGCCGAAATCCGCTCCGTCCACCGAAAAAACGGCACAGCCGATCGAACACGTTGGCGAGAACGAATGGCCATCGATTACCCAACCGGTGCGCAAAGTCTCCTGGATGCGCAAAACGGTGCGTTCGATCTGGCCACGACTATCCGCAGAAGAAATATGCGGCAGCAAAATCAGGAACTCATCGCCTCCGACGCGCGCTGCCACATCGCCTTTTTGTAAGCTGCGCTCGAGTGCACGGGCAAATTGATGGATAAACTCATCGCCGACTTCATGGCCGTAAAGGTCATTGACAGATTTGAAATCATCTCCGTCAATATACAAAACTGCGATTTGTTCCCCTGTCCTGGAGCTTTCCTGCACCATTTGCTCAAAATGTGCGACCATCAAGCGACGGTTCGGCAAGTTGGTCAACGCATCATGGAAGGCCATATGATGCAGCCGGGTTTCCATCGTTTTTTGCTCGGTAATGTCAAATGACACAGATAACAACTGATAAACTTCCCCTTCCATATCAATAAAAGGAATCACAGTCGTATCGATCCAAAACGTCTGGCCATCTTTTCTAAAGCCCCGCAGCTGGCTTCGCCACATATTTCCTTCGAGCAGGACTTGGCGCATGCCAGCAAACTCTTTGGGCGTCATGAGCGACTCACCGATCGCTTCCATATTCAAATGCATCAATTCGCTCGCAGCATATCCCGTCAGCTTCTCAAAATGCTCATTGGCAAATTCAATCTTACCTGTGATATCCCAGATTAAGACCAATGCTGTAAAATTAAGCGCATCTTTATAACTTTCCAGGATATTCTCTGTTTGTTTCAGCTCATGCTCCAACAACAGCTGGTTGGTTAATTCATGGAACACCACATGAAAAGCCCTGACGATGCCATCTTCTTGGATTGGCGAGTAGCTTACCGAGAATCGTGCTTCACGCCCATCGCTTTTCATGCGGCTGACAAAGGTCGAATTGCTGGCAGTTATATTGCGGCGGTCCAACAGCAAGCGGCCCGTCTCGAAGAAACTTCGCTGCGGCTCTTTAATCCCCTTCAAGCTGCTTCCAATCCAATTGCGCTTGTTCACTCCAAATGTTGCCTCATAGGCGGGATTCATATCAAGTATGACCAGCTCAGCTGAAATCAGCAGCATTGGGTCAACAGAATTGCGAACAAGCGACTGATAAAACAAATAATCTTCCTCGATGTTCTTTTGGGACGAAACATTGCGTGTTATAGCAAGTATAAATTGCATTCCATCATGCGTTAACGGCAACAGTTCTGTTTCCAAAGTCTTGTTGAAGCCTGAAAGCAAACTGTAATCACGGTAGACGTGACGGCGCTTGCCTTCGATTGCGGACTGAAACTGCTTGTGCACATCAGCCGACCATTCTTCCCGCATCGTCTCGCCTACCATCTTGCCTTTCAGTTCCGTGCCGAAAATTACGCGGCATACCGGATTTGTCCATTCATAAACAAACCCTTCGCCATGCTGCTTTAAGAAAAAAACAGGATCTTCCATGGTGCCGTACAGCATATCCAGCTGTTCATCCGTAAAAGGTCGGGACAAGCTCTTCACCGCTTTCCGTTAGTTTAGCTTGGCTGTGACGCTATTGATTTTGTCTATGAACCGTTCATATGCCGGTTGTTCTCCTGATGGCTGCAGCAGCTTTAATTCGGCGTTGCCCATATCCGATGCGCTGCGGAAATCAAAGTGGGCCAGATAAGTAGCATTCCCGCTCAGCGTCAGCTGATAATGCCCATCGACCGATTTTACCGAGCAGTTAACCATACCACCCGGGTTGTAAACAGAGACGTCGCCGAATGGCACCACGCCGGCCAGGCAGCTAACGAGCGCAGAAGCGGTCATGGCTGTGCCGCAAGCATTCGTAA
>JASKZU010000119.1 GCA_030147455.1 Planococcus sp. (in: firmicutes)
AAAAGCGTCTTCCAGGTTTTTGACTTCCATGCCAAACACCGCAAACGAGTGAATCACATCGTCTGCCATCGCTTGAGCCGTTTTCAGCCGGACGTCCGCCGTCTCATGAAGGTGCTCTTTTGTAACCGGACGAATTCGGTTGATCGTCGCAGTAGTCGGGTTCGGTGAAACCGGAAGCACCGTCTCGCCCATTAACGCATTCGAGAAAGAAGATTTACCGGCACTGAACGCACCGAACAACGCAATCGTAAATTCCTGCCCTTCCAGGCGCTGTGCTTTGCGCTTTAAATACTGGACCGTTTCCGAAAAGCCGCGCACCGGTTCCAGGATATTCGTCGTTTTTTGAATGCGCTCCAAGACGGCCTTTTCATCAAATGCCGCTGCCGCTCTATCCGGCGCTTCCTCAGAACTGTCCTGCTGTTCTGCAGTTTCCGTTTCGAGCATCGACGGATCGAATTCCACCATATCTTCAGCCGACAATTGAAATGTTTTTTGCCAATCGGCTACTTGCTGCTGTGCTGCATCCATTTGCTTCGGCAAAATAGCTGTAAACGATTTTTTCACTTTATCAATCGCCGCATCCATTTCTTCGAGTGTCCGGATTGCCAGCGTCTTTTGTTCGAGCGATTCGGATTTCATGCCGATTTCTGCACCCGCATCGTCGGACAATCCCGCAAAGCGTTCTTGCTGCTGCGCTTTCCAGGGGTCGGTTGCCTGTATAAGCCAGCGCTCGACTTGCGATGTCAGCGTTTTGCTGACATTCAAGACGGTATCGGCTGTCATAGCTGTAATGGAAGGGATGTTGTCTTCCACTACTGCAAACGGCACCTCCAGCTGCATGTGGTCAATTTCAAGCGACTCGGTATCGCTCAGCAAGCCTGCTTCACGGAGCGATGTCTTCATCAATTTCTTCAAGTGTCCTGACATTTGCGAATCGATCGTTTTGGCCAGCTTGTCTTGAAGATCGTTTTTCCGCGCCAGCCGTTCTTCTTCCGTTTTCTTCCCGCTGAACAACAGCCCCACTTTAAAGCCTGACTGCCGGGATTCCAAATAGGATGTTAGTGAATCTCTCACTTCGTAAGGCACAATATTGGCGTTTTGGAGCAATTCTTTTCGCCCTTTTTCAAACGTCAGCCGCCAGTTTTCGAAGTCCTGGACTGAACTGCGCCGCTTGATCAATTCATGCTCTTTTTTCAGATCATCCCGCGCATTCCATTCATCCTCGGTCAGCACAGACGAAAAAGCTTCGAGCCGCTCTGCTTTCTCGTCTTCCAAATAACGGACATGTTCATCTTTCAGCTGCCTGAGCGCAGAAGTAGATGCTTCGCCGATGTGCCCTTGCCAGTTTTCCATAACCGACAGCACCAGTTTTTTGACTTCCGGAAACTCATTGCCGGGAAAATCATCGACTTTCAGCGATGTGAAAAAGATGCCTTTCGGCTCTACGCCCCATGCAGCAAATGAATCGGCTACCGATTGCCGGAAATCTTCGAACGGCATTTCGCTTTCCTGGTGCTTATCGATTTGATTGACGATCAAATACAGCTCGGTATATTTCTGAAGTTCCCGCGTAAAATTAAAGTTTAGTTCAGATTGGACATGGTTAAAGTCCATGACGTAAAACACCATGTCCGCGACATGCAAGGCGGATTCCGTCGACAGGCGGTGTGCATCGTCTGTTGAATCGACTCCCGGCGTATCCATCACCGTAATGCCCGCAGGCAAAACTGAATCTTGATGGCCAATATCAATTTGCGTCACATCTCCGCTTTTGCAAAAGTCTTTTACTGCGTGAAAATCATAGTTTTCCGGAAAATACACTGGACGGTCTCCGCGCCGGTTGACGATGGCATAATCATTATCTGCCTTATGGACATTGACGATATTGGCGCTGGTCGGAATCGGGCTTGACGGAAGCAAAGTCTCTCCTGTCAACGCATTGATCATGGACGATTTACCGGAAGAAAAATGGCCTGCAAATCCGATAATAAACTGGTCTTTTAAAATCTTCCGGGCAAACAATTTCGCTTTTTCTTCCCGTTCAGCATCTTCGTTGTCCTTGAATATCCGGTAAAGATGGGCTGTTTCAATTAATTCCTGTTTATGGTCAGTCGCTGTCATATGTATATCTCCTTCACCTTTACTGTTCCTTATCATATCATTTTTTCCGTTGAACGAAAAACATCCTTCCATTTCTGGAAGGATGTTTGTTTAGGAAAATCCGTGAATGCCCATGCCGCCATCGATAAATAACGTCTGGCCGGTTATATAGCCGGCTGCATCCGATGCAAGAAAGACAACGGGAGAGGCCACTTCCGGCAGCTCGCCGACACGCTTCAGCGGCGTGACCGCTAAAATCGATTCCAAATAATCGCTGTCTGCAAGAAGCGATTCGGTAAGAGGCGTTCGGAAATACCAGGGACCGATGGCATTCACGCGAATGCCCCGTTCTCCCCACTCCAACGCCATCACTTTGGTCATTTGAATGATGGCGGCTTTTGATGCCGCATATACGACGCCGGTCTTCAGCGCACGGTCGCCGCCAACAGAGCTGACGTTAATGATGGAAGCCCCGGATTTCATATGCTTAGCGGCTTCCTGAGAGCAGATAAAGACGCTTTGTGCGTTTGTATCCATAATCCGGTGCCATTCCGCATCTGTTGCCTGATCCAGCTTTGAGCGGATGTTCATTCCTGCATTATTGACAAGAATATCGATGCCGCCAAAACGGTCGACAGCCAATTCCACTGCCGAACGAATATCTTCCCGGCTGGTTACGTCGGCTACACAGTGAGCGGTCCGTTCCTGGTCCATTTCATTTTGTACAGCCGCCAAGTCCTCTTCGGTCCGCGCGACAAGCACAACGTTTGCCCCGGCTTCCCCGAGTGCCAAAGCAATGGCGCGCCCGATGCCTTTTCCGGCACCGGTCACTAAAGCGGTTTTTCCATCCAACCTAAAAGATGCCAACAAAGCTTACGCCCCCTTATGGTGTCTGCATTGTTTTGCGTAAAGTAATCCTGGAATCAGGAAAGCTGATACAGTTTTGTGTATTTGGCTTCCAGATAGCCGGCCAAATGGTCGCCGTTCAATCCTTCACCAGTCGCCGCTTCCAAAATCTCGAGCGGCTTTTTCACGGCTCCGTGCCGGTGCACCTGAGCGGTCAGCCACTCTGTAATCGGCGCGATTTGGCCGTTTTGCAGCAATTCGTCGAAATTCGGGATATCTTTCAGCATGGCATTTTTAAACTGCGCAGCATACAACAAGCCGAGTGCATAGGACGGGAAGTAGCCGAAGCTGCCTCCAGCCCAGTGTACGTCCTGAAGCACGCCTTCAGCGTCATTTGAAGGACGCACGCCTAAATATTCCTCGTACTTATCGTTCCATAGCTGTGGCAAATCTTTTACTTCGTAATCGCCGTCAAACAAGCCCTTTTCCAGTTCATAACGGATCATGATATGAAGCGCATAGGTCAGTTCATCGGCTTCGATGCGAATGAGCGATGGCTTTGACTCGTTGATGGCCCGCAGGAAGTCAACAGCCGGCACTTGCTTGAACGCCTCTGGTGCATGATTCAAAAACTGTTCGTATTGGTTATGCCAAAATGCATCGTTTCGCCCGATAAAGTTTTCGAAAAACAGCGATTGGGATTCATGGATGCCCATCGAAGAACCGCCGTCGACCGGAAGCCCGCTGAGTTCACTGCTGATGTTTTGCTCATAAAGCGCATGGCCCGCCTCGTGAATCGTGCCGAATACCGCCGTCCGGAAATCTGATTCGTCGTATTTGGTCGTAACGCGCACATCCTGCCGGTTGATCGGAATCATGAACGGATGAACCGTTTCGTCCAAACGTCCGGCTTCAAAATCATAACCAAGCTCTTTTAGCACTTCCATGCTGAAATCCTGCTGGGCCTGCTTTGGAAAGTGCGTGTAGAGAAAATCGGTTTTCGGCTTTTCGGCCTCTGCAATTTTCTGGACGAGCGGCACAATGCG
>JASKZU010000133.1 GCA_030147455.1 Planococcus sp. (in: firmicutes)
GTGATGAGATGAACATTTCAGCAACAGGTGCTTCCATGCCGAATCAGCCGGCTGCGACCAAAGATAATAAGCCGGAAAACGGGCTCGGGCAAGATGCTTTTCTGAAGATCCTGGTGACGCAGATGAAGCACCAAGATCCGATGGAACCATTAAAAGATACCGAGTTTATCGGTCAGATGGCACAGTTCAGCAGCTTAGAGCAATTAACGCAATTGAATAAAACGATGACGAATTTTGCAGGAGGCGGCGATAAACCATCGCTTGCCGGATCAGCTCATTTACTCGGAACTGAAATTAACTGGGCCACAGAAGATGGTTCGGGCGCCGGCATCGTCAAAGCCGTTACGATGAAAAACGGCGAAGTTTTGCTAGAACTGGAAGACAGTGAAACAAAAATCCCGCTATCCGCCATTGACCGAATCGAACAGCAAACCGAAAACAAAAACGAACAGCCGACTTTGTAAGCGCCTGCTTGCAAGCAGCTAAAAAAGGGGAAATGACAAATGCTTCGTTCCATGTACTCCGGAATTTCCGGTATGAAAAACTTCCAAGTCAAACTAGATGTAATCGGCAATAATATTTCCAACGTCAATACAGTCGGATACAAAAAAAGCACAATCGCATTCCAGGATCTATTGAGCCAGAACTTGTCCAATGGAGGAGCGAATCCGATGCAAGTGGGACTGGGTTCAACGGGAGCTGCCGTTAACGTCAACCACAATCCCGGTTCTGCGATGTCCACGGGAGTAGGCACAGACTTGTCGATCATGGGCGACGGCTTTTTCGTTGTAAAAGATCCAGAAACACCTGCAGGACAAGGCCAATATTTGACACGTGCCGGTAACTTTACAGTAACAGCAGCCGGCAACCTGGTAACGGCACAAGGATACAACGTATTAAGTTCAGCAGGACAGCCAATCAACGTAAATGGTTATGATTCCTATTCAATCAACCGATTGGGTGAAGTGATCGGCAAGCAGGCAAACGGTGCAGAAACACTAATCGCAAGCGTTGGGATTTCCTCTCCTCAAAACCCGACAGGACTTCGCAAGTTCGGCGGATCTTTATACGAAATGACGGACTTAGCAAGCCCGAACGGCCTCAACATCCAAACAGCAACTCAAAAGAACACAGAGATTGGCTCAGGGATGTTGGAAATGTCCAACGTTGACTTAACGGAAGAGTTCACGGAACTTATCATCGCGCAGCGCGGGTTCCAGGCCAACTCAAGAACCATTTCAACTTCGGACGAAATCCTGCAGGAAGTCGTCAACTTGAAACGATGATGACAAGAGCTAAGACGGGGACGTTAAATTGATTCGGTTGACGAGACTGAACCGGTCGGAGATTGTTTTGAACGCTGTTTACATTGAACGCATTGAAGCGATGCCCGATACAGTCGTTACGCTTACAACCGGCCGCAAAGTGCATGTGTTGGAATCGGTCAGCGACGTTATCAGCCAAGTGACGGCTTATTACCGCGCCATCAACATCCTTCCCGGTTTGCACGAGCCGCCTACGGAAGAATAAGGGGAGTCAGCATGGAAACAAATTTATCAAATAAAAACGGCGCCCTGCTTTCGGACGCGCCGCTGAAAAAAATAGGGAAGACGGATACGGGCAAGAACATCCGGACGTATGACTTTAAAAAGGCGCTGCGGTTCTCGCAAGATCAAATCCGCACGCTTTCACGCATTCATGAAAATTTTGCGCGCATGCTGACGTCGTATTTTTCAACGCAGCTGCGCACTTATGTCCAGATTACTGCTGAAAAAGTAGAGCAGGTGTCGTATACCGATTTTCTGGAGCAAGTAGAAAGCAAATCGATTCTTGGAGTGTTCGAAGCCCAGCCGCTGAATGGCAGCATGGTGATGAAGTTCTCGCCGAACATGGCATATGTGATGTTCGATCGCTTACTCGGGGGACAAGGAGAGATTCTGCAGAAAGATACCGATTTAACTGAAATCGAGATTAGTGTCATCGACCGGATTTTCACCAATTCGCTGCAATGCTTTCAAGAAGCGTGGGCGTCGGTCATTGCACTTTCCCCGGAGCTAAAGGAAATCGAAGTAAATCCGCAGTTTTTGACAATGGCATCGCCAAATGAAACGGTCATTGTCGTAAACCTTCAAACAAAGGTCGGCGAAGTCGAAGGCGCCATCCAGCTATGCTTGCCGCATATCGGGCTTGAACCGATCTTGCCCAAACTATCGGCAAAGCATTGGCTGGCCAATCAGAAAAAAGCGGTAGAAGACCATGAAATCGAAGCGCTCCAAAAAGGGTTGCAGGCAACGACGATGGACGTCGCGGCAGTTCTCGGGCAAGTCACGGTGGATATCAAAGATTTTCTCGACTTAAAGCCAGGGGATATGCTACGTCTTGATGAAGCAGTGGATGCGCCTGTGAAACTGTATGTGGACCAAAAACAAAAATTCCTGGCGCAGCCCGGCATTTCCAAAGGGCGCATGGCCATTCAAATTACCGGGCTTTGCGGAGAAGGGGCGGTTTGCGGTGAAGAATGATCAACCAACTGAAAAAAGCGAGGAACTGATGAATTCTACGGACCAGCCGGCACTCCGTGAAAACGACTTGGCTGTCGTAAAAGAATTATTCGGCCCGGCAATCGGCGGAAAAGCCGCCCTGCGGGATCCGTTGTTCCCGGAAACTGCTGCCATTACGGGGCCAACCTGGCTGATGAAAAGCAAAGAAGAGCTGTTCGTAGAAACAGAACAGCCAGTCTATATTGCGCTCGGTGAGTTTACCGGGGAACTGAAGACACTGCAAATTCTCACGATGGACCAGGCTTCGGCCGAACAGGTGGCAGCGCATTTGTCCGGCGGTGAGCTGGAAGGAAATCAACTATTCAGCGCGGTGCAGGATATGACCGACAGGCTGTTTGGCTCTGCGGCTTCTGCTTTGTCGATGCTCACAGGGCAGCAGACCGGATATTCACTATCCGGCATGGACGTGCTGGCATCTGGCCAGGCATTTCCGTTCACTCAGTTTACAAAAGACCAATGGTTTGCCGAAGCGCTGTTTACGCTGTCTGTCGGCGATCATCATCATGTATCGTTCCGCATGTATTTGCCGGCGGGCCCGTGCCGCGCATTGGCAGAAGAACTGGCCGGCCCTGCTACTGTGGAAGAAGCGGAGGAGACACAAGCAATGACAACAAATGATAATCACGAAACAGAAAAAACATTAGAAGAGCAATCGGGAGGCCAAGCGCCTACCGTGCAATCGGTTCAGTTTTCCAGCTTTGATGAAGCGGAAGCTGAGCAGTCGGCGCCGAATAACTTGAACATGCTGCTGGATATCCCGCTGCAAGTAACGGTTGAACTTGGGCGCACCAAGCGGGTGGTCAAGGAAATTCTCGAAATGTCGCAAGGGTCGATCATTGAACTCGACAAGCTTGCCGGCGAACCGGTCGATATTCTCATTAACAATAAATTGATCGCCGTCGGTGAAGTTGTCGTAATCGATGAAAACTTCGGCGTACGGGTTACGGATATTTTAAGTACCGCAGAGCGCATTTCCAAATTGCGTTGATGCCGGATGAAGGAGCACGGCAAGAGTGAAGAACAAACGAATGACCTATATATTGCTGGTGCTCGCGGCTTGCTGTTTGCTTTTTCCGGCCCTCGCTTTTGCCGATGACAGCGGCAATGTCGCCGACTGGCTGAACGAAGGGCCGGCAGAAAGCGAGAGCGTGCCGGACGAGGCAGAAGCAATACCGCAGCTAGAAGAAAAAAGCCTGGCGTCCATTATCGGGCAGCTGGTTTTCTACACGCTGCTGATCGTCGGCTTGATTTACGGCCTCATTAAATTTCTGGCGCTGCGCCAAAAAAGCATGCAGTCGAACCGGGCGATTCAATTATTGGGCGGAACGCCGCTTGGCCAAAACAAGTCGCTGCAGCTGATTAAAGTAGGCGGCAGCTTCTACATGATCGGGGTCGGCAGCGAAGTCACGCTCATCAAAGAGTTTTCGGACGAGGCAGAAATTGCGGCGTTGGAACAAGACTTGGAGCAGCAGCGGCCCACTGCCGGGCTGTTCGGCAAAGGCGAGCAAGGATCGACGCCCTTCGCTACGTTCGAGCAAGCTTTTGCCCGCAGCTTGAACAAGCAGAAACAGCGGCGCTTATCTTTCGGTGAGCAAGAGCCGAAAGACAAGGAGGAGCGTCCATGATTGCAGAGTTGCTGTTTGCCATTCCGGGCGTCTCTTTTGACACTGGAGACCCGGACAACGTATCAACCACGCTGCAATTGGTGTTGATGCTGACCGTATTGTCGCTTGCTCCAGGCATTTTGATCATGATGACGAGCTTTACACGCATCATCATCGTGTTGAGTTTCATCCGTACAGGGCTCGGCACGCAATCGATGCCGCCGAACCAAGTATTGGTCGGCCTGGCCTTATTCTTAACTTTTTTCATCATGTCGCCGATTGCGATAGAAATGAACGATACAGCCCTTCAGCCTTATTTGGACGAAGAGCTGACGCAAGAAGAAGCGCTGGATGCGGCGATGCTTCCGATCAAGGAATTTATGGCGCAGCACACGCGCGAAAAAGATCTGGCTTTGTTCTTCAAATATGCAGAACTTGAGAGGCCTAACAGCATCGAAGAAATTCCGCTGACTTCACTCGTTCCGGCTTTTGCGCTCAGCGAACTGAAGACGGCATTCCAGATCGGCTTTGTTATTTTCATCCCGTTTTTGATCATCGATATGGTCGTCGCATCGACCTTGATGGCGATGGGGATGATGATGCTGCCGCCGGTCATGATTTCACTGCCTTTTAAAATCTTATTGTTCGTCCTGGTGGATGGATGGTATTTAATCATTGAATCGCTGCTTGTCAGCTTTTAGCGAGAGGAAGAACTTATGTGACGCCAGATATGGTCATCAAACTAGCAGAGCAATCCATTTTCACCATCATTCTCATTTCAGCGCCGCTGTTGCTCATCGCACTGGGAGTGGGGCTATTGGTCAGTGTGTTCCAGGCCATGACCCAAATCCAGGAGCAAACTCTGGCATTCATCCCCAAAATACTCGCGGTTTTTTTATCGCTCGTCATCTTCGGCCCCTGGATGCTGACAATGCTTCTGGATTATACGCGCGATTTGTTCCAGCAGCTTCCGCGGTTTATCGGATAAACGCAGATGTTGAATGATGTCTTGATACTGCTGCCGTTTTTCCTGCTCGTGCTTATCCGCCTCAGCGCATTTTTCCTCATTGCGCCGCTGTTTGCCATGAGGGGCGTGCCGAACCAATTCAAAATCGGGATCGCGGCTTTTCTCGCACTGACCGCGACGGCTGCGTGGGCGCCATCTGATGCACTGGCGATGGACGGCACGTATACGCTATTGATTTTCAAAGAACTCGGCGTCGGCCTGGCGCTCGGGTTTACGGCTGCACTGCTGTTATACGCCGTGCAGATTGCCGGTGCGTTTATCGATTTCCAGATGGGCTTTGCGATTGCCAACGTCATCGATCCGCAAACCGGTGCGCAAGTGCCGATCATCGGGCAGTTCAAGTATACGCTCGCGCTATTGTTTCTTTTGACCGTCAACGGCCATCATTTGATGCTAGACGGCATTATGCAAAGCTTGCGTTTGCTGCCGGCCGAACAATTTCTCGCGGTTCCGCCTGAGAGCGTGGCCCGGTTTATGACGGATTTATTTGTGGAGATGTTCATTATTGCACTTCAAATTGCCTTGCCGATTGTTGCTTCGCTGTTTTTGATCGATGTGGCACTTGGCATTCTGGCGAAAACCGTGCCGCAGCTCAACATCTTTGCGGTCGGCCTGCCATTGAAGATTTTTGTCGGCTTTGTTCTGCTATTGCTGACGATGTCGATTTTCTTTTACCTGCTGCAAGTGCTACTGGGAAAAATCATGACCAGCATGGGTGAACTGGTCAGCCTATTGGGAGGCGGTTAGGATGAAGCGCCTGTCACTGGACCTGCAGTTTTTTGCGGGAGAAAAAACCGAGAAGGCGACGCCTCAAAAACGCCAGGAATCGCGCAAAAAAGGCCAAGTGGCCAAAAGCCCCGAAGTCGCGGCAGCGCTCATCATGCTAGGCGGCATCCTGCTGCTGAGTTTTCTCGGTGAGTGGATGCTCGACCAGCTGTTGGCCATCTACCGCGTCAATTACATTCAATATATCGGATGGGAAATCACCCCGTCTACGCTGCGGCTCATGTTCGAGCAATTGGCGTTCGATGCATTTTTGCTGGTAATGCCGCTGATGATAGC
>JASKZU010000156.1 GCA_030147455.1 Planococcus sp. (in: firmicutes)
ACCATTTCGCCGTCGCGGAAATAATAGGCGAGCGAGTCGATCGAATTCGTGCCGCCTTCATTGCTCAACCGTTCTTCAATGCGATCGAAATCTTCCCAAGAATAAGTTGATGACTGCAAAGAAAGGAGCGAGTTATAAGTAAAGCCTTCTGACGTCGAATAATAATAATCACCAAGCGAAATGACGATGGCTGAGAGTCCGATCAAAGCGACAGCAGCTGACAGCAGCCAGGCTTTCAACTGCCGCTCGATCATTGCCGGAACAAACAAGGCGACAGCAAGCATTACAGTGCCCCCGATGCCCAGCAGCATCGACCATGCCGAAGCCCCGACCACTTCCGCATCAGGTGTAATGGAGATGACTTTTGCCGGGTAAAAAACAACTGTCGGCAGAAAAAAGGCTGAAATAAGCAAAATGACGCCGAACGTTACTAAAATAATTTTCTTTTGATCATAGAAATCTCCCATTTCTTTGTTACCCCCTCGGTTAAACTCAATGGTTTCTTGCCAGATTCATGCGAGTTCATTGAAAAAGTTAATTGTCACAGTTAAATTCCAGCGGATTCCATTGTATAGCACTAAAGGACTTGTTTCTAGTCTGAAATAAAAATAAACAGACAATTCTCCAAAATAATTTACCGGAATGTAATATTAATTCATATAAGCAAACGGTTATGATAGAAAAAGAAAACGGAAAAGGGGAGATGAATGTGAACCGAAAAAAGCGCTGGATGGAAATTTTAAAAGCATCCACGAAACTTGGCTTGACGTCGTTTGGCGGACCGACCGCCCATATCGGCTATTTTCGCGATGAATATGTACATAGAAGAAAGTGGCTGGATGACCAGGCGTATGCGGACTTAGTGGCGCTATGCCAGTTTCTTCCCGGCCCTGCGAGTTCACAAGTCGGCATTTCGATCGGGATGCTGCGCGGCGGGATCATGGGCGGTTTTCTGTCTTGGCTTGGCTTTACGCTTCCGTCTGTCATCGCCTTGATGGTTTTTGCCATGCTCATTACGAGCGGTTCGGTCGATATTGCTTGGCTTCAAGGATTGAAAATCGTTGCCGTGGCTGTAGTTGCACATGCCCTGCTCGGGATGGGGAAAACATTGACGCCGGATGTACAGCGGCTGATGATTGCGCTCGGTGCGGCTATTGCCGTGTTGCTCGTGCCGACTGCATGGGCGCAAATCGCCGTTATTCTTTTAGCTGGAGTAGCCGGATTTTTGCTTTACCGCAAAGACCGTGCGCCGGAAGCAGTAAAATTGGTATTGACGTTCGGTAAAAAAACCGGCATTGCGGCATGGGGGATTTTTGCTGCATTGTTGATTGGCCTGCCTTTACTGCGTCCTTTTTTCGAATCGACTGCTTTTGCGATTTTTGATATTTTTTACCGGGTAGGCGCTATTGTTTTCGGAGGAGGGCATGTCGTCCTTCCGATGCTTGAGCGCGAAGTCTCTGGTGACTGGATGAGTCCTGATGCTTTTATCGCCGGCTACGGGGCAGCTCAAGCAGTTCCTGGCCCGCTTTTCACGCTGTCTGCGTATCTCGGGCAGTTGATATCAGGACCATCGGGTGTCTTGATTGCAGTAGTGGCTATGTTCTTGCCATCGTTTCTGTTGGTCATCGGGACATTGCCGTTTTGGAGCGTGATCCGGACAAGGCCAGGCATTCAAGCAGCGCTAAAAGGCGTCAATGCGGGAGTGGTCGGCATTTTGCTCGCTGCACTATATGATCCGGTTTTCACTTCCGCAATTCGCAGCCCGATTGACTTTGCCATTGCGATTGCCGCCTTTGGGATGTTAGTCTATTTAAAACTGGCGCCGTGGATCGTCGTCTTGGTGACGGCGCTTCTTGGCATGCTGGCTTACGCGCTATAGAAACGGAGAGATGACAATGGATACACCGCTGCAAAAAGACCGGCAGGATCCGCTGGCAAAATTCAAGCAAGAATTTTTTGTGGAACCAGGAACGATTTATATGGACGGCAATTCATTAGGGCTTATGTCCAAACGGGCCGAGTCGAAACTGTTGACGCTTGTGGACAGCTGGAAGCAATTTGGCATCGAAGGCTGGACGGAAGGAGAGCATCCTTGGTTTACGCTTGCGGAAACATTGAGCGAAAAAGCGGCGCCATTGTTCGGGGCAAAATCCCACGAAGTGATGGTGACCGGTTCAATCACGTCCAATATCCACCAAATGCTCGGCACAGTTTACCAGCCGACAGCAGAACGCTTTGTCATTTTGGTCGACGAATTGAATTTCCCCTCAGACATTTACGCAGTGGAAAGCCATATCCGCCAGCGCGGCCTTGATCCTGAACAGGCGATGCGCAAAGTGAAAAGCCGCGACGGCTACACGCTGAAGTTCGAGGATGTAGTCGCTGAATTGAAGGAAGATGTTGCAGTGGTATTGTTGCCATCGGTTCTTTACCGAAGCGGCCAATTGCTGCCGATTCGTGAAATTACAGAAGCGGCGCATGAAAAAGGCATTTTGGCAGGCTTTGACTTGGCGCATTCGGCAGGAGCGATGCAGCATTCGCTCCACGTGGATAAAGCAGATTTTGCGGTATGGTGCCATTACAAATACATGAATTCCGGCCCGGGCGGAACAGGCGGCCTTTATTTGCATGAACGCCATCACGGACTGAATCCGGGCATAGCCGGGTGGTTCGGGTCGGATAAAGCTAAACAATTCGATATGGATCATTCGTTCGTCAAAGCGGAAGGCGCTGGAGCCTATCAGGTCGGTACCCCGAATATTTTCAGCATGGCGCCGTTGATCGGCAGCCTGGAGCTGTTCGAAGAAGCAGGCATTGAAGAAATCCGAAAAAAATCGTTGGCGCTGACACAGGAGCTTCGTGACAACTTGGCAAGCCGTGTGCCGGAACTGGCGGATGTGACGCCAAAGCGGGACGAAGAACGGGGTGGGCATATTGCACTTGCCCATCCGGAAGCAGCGCGTATTTGCAAAGCGCTGAAAAAAGCAGGCATTGTGCCGGATTTCCGGGCACCGGATATTATCCGCCTGGCGCCTATTGCCTTTTACACGAGCTTTGAAGATGTAGAAAATGTTGTGAAGGCGCTCGAGGACATTATTGGCAACGAACGCTATAAAGAATTCAGCAACGAACGAAACGTGGTGGCGTAAGTGGGCAAAACGATTATCGACATTTCCATGCCGTTAGACGAAAACACTCCGGAATGGCCAGGAGATACGCCATTTTCCTATCGGCTATCGGTTACACAAGAGCAAAGCGGCTCGGTCAATATCGGCGAGCTGAAAACAAGCACGCACATCGGCACGCATATCGATGCCCCGTTTCACTATAACAACTCAGGCACGAAAACCGATGAGCTGCCGCTGGATGTATATTTGACAACAGCCCAAGTCATGGACGTTACAGGGCTGGATACGGTGGGTGTAGGCGATTTGACTGCTCTTGAGGCTGGAGTCGGCGCCGTGCTTTTAAAAACCGCCTCGTGGCAGGACCGTAATGCATTTCCGGAAAAATGGCCGTTGTTTGATCCTGAAATTGCCGAGTGGCTGCAGTCAAACAACATTCGCCTGCTTGGCGTGGATGTGCCGTCTGTTGATCCTGAAACAAGCAAGGAATTGCCAATGCACCATGCGATGAACCGATATCAGCGATTTATTTTAGAAGGCATTGTATTGGATGACGTAGTCCCCGGCGTTTATCAATTGGCGGCGCTGCCGCTAAAAATCCGCGGCGGGGAAGGCAGTCCAGTGCGTGCTGTGCTTTATACATGAAAAAAGGGCAGACATCTAAGTGGATGTTTGCCCTGTTTACGTATACTGGGAGCGAAGATAAGGCTCCATTTCTTTTATGTTCATAGCGATTGCGTCACAGACTTCCTGGTAAAGCGCCCATTTTTCGCTGCTGTTCGTACTGCGAATTTCGGGATTTGGAATGTTCCAGCGCACAAGCTTCTGCGAAGGCAGGTCGTGTGGGATATCCCATTGTTCAAATTCCCCATCGTGGAGAGCAACAATCAAATCGGCTTCTTTGACATCTGCCGGATCGTACTGGCGTTGTTCAACTTGCGGCAGGTCCAAGATGATTTCTTTTAGCACGTCAAAAGGAATGTCATTAAACGATGGTTGCTTCCATGCTGCGCTTCTGATTTCCCAGTCCGGCAGCATCAGGCGGCCCGCCCAAATCTCAGCCATTAGCCCGCGATGTTGGTGTGAAGATAAAAAATATACAGTATGTCTCGGCATGGCTATTCCCTTCTTCCTTTCCTTATTTTCCTAGTCATTGTTAGTATTCTTTACCCATACAGGTCCCGGAACAAACGAATATAAATATGATAATAGTTTAATTATGACAAAAAAATGTCATAGGAATAAAAATACCCTGAAGGACGCAACATTCGTATCCTACAGGGGGGGGGCTTTATTTCACTACAAGTACGGTGCAATCTGCATCTTTTATCAGTTTACTGCTGACAGACCCGACAAAGAATTTTTGCAGTCCTGATTTGCCGCTGTTGCCGACAA
>JASKZU010000158.1 GCA_030147455.1 Planococcus sp. (in: firmicutes)
GCAAGTTTATGGACGAAGTGCTCGGCGATACCGATGACATCACACACTTTGAATATACAAAGCGCAACAACCGGGAACACGGTCCGGTTTTAGTCGGCATTGAATTGAAAAATCCGAACGATTATGATGCGCTTGTTGAACGCATGGCTGCCAATGGCTTTCCCTATAAGGACATCAATAATGATTCGCTGCTTTTCAACTTGCTCATTTAAATAATTGTTCAAAGTGCTATTATGATAATTGATTCAGTAAAAGTGAACAGCAAAAAAAGTTGTAAATAGTAAAAAAATATTATTTAGATTATTCAGTCTTTGATATTTACAAATATGCTCACTTATTGTAGGCTAATGTTATCAAGCTTTCTTATACAAAATTAAATTTTAAGATGTTGCCAATGGGAACTGGAGTTTAGCATCCAAATGGCTGTTTCAAACGTGTGAGCTTTGCAAGCAGCCCTCTTATCGGACTGTATGGTGAACAATGCTGTATACAGCGCCGAAAACTCCTTCTGGCTAAGGTGTTTTTCGGTGCTTTTTTATAGGCTCACGTAAACAATTTTCATGGGCGGCAGTAAGGACGGCAGGGCAAATCATGCAGGAGGCGGCAAATTACATGGACAATCGAAACGACTTATTGAAATTGGACGATGATGAAGTCTACCTGATCCTGTATTTGTGGAAAGTAAAAGGGTTAAAAGCTAAAGACTTGGCCCATCAGTTTCGAGTCAGTGATGATTCCCTGAATGATTTGCTTTTAGGGCACGTGAGAAAAGATTGCTATAAAGGATTCCATCAAATTGAAAAATATTTAGTCGAAACTACTTGAGCCGGAGATAACAAAGAGGAGAAAATCCGCAAAAGAATGGGCACTTGCTGCACGGGAAAAGTTATGGAAGTCCGTAAAACGGGTAGACAGGTATTGGAAATAGGAACAACAGAGGCTGGTTTATATTTGAAAGGGAGGTAGCGCATTATGACCACTACGCAGGAGTTGAGCAGGATCAGCGATGAAGCTGTTTACCGCATTTTGTATTTTTACCATATCGAACAGCTTTCGGCGTCACAGCTGGGCGCCCAATACGGTGTCAGCGTTTTGACGATTGAAGGCATCGTAAAAGGCCGCTACCGCTCAAAATGTCATGAAAATTTTATGCTGGTCGAAGGGATCTTGGAACGGCGGCTCACCAAACGTGTAGAAAGCCAATAATTAGCTGCAACAAAAAACCAGAAGCGATCCATCGCTTCTGGTTTTTTGTTGCTTTTATTCAATGGAATCGACTAATTCACCATAGCCTTGAGCTTCCATGTCAGCGGCCGGGATGAACTTCAGCGCGGCGCTGTTCATGCAGTAGCGGAGTCCGCCCTTATCTTCCGGCCCGTCCGTAAAGACATGGCCCAAATGACTGTCGCCTGTTCGGCTTCTCACTTCAGTCCGTACCGAAAATAAAGTCCGGTCTTCGTGTTCTGTCACAACTGACGGATCGATCGGTTTGGTAAAGCTTGGCCATCCGGTTTTAGAATCAAACTTGTCTTTCGATGAAAACAGCGGCTCACCGGTAGCGATGTCAACATAAATGCCAGGTTCGTAAAGGTCGTGGTATTCATTTGAAAACGCCGATTCGGTGCCGTCTTCCTGAGTCACACGATATTGCTCGGCTGTGAGCTGGGAACGCAGTTCTTCCTCGCTTGGCTTTGGATAGTCAAGCGGGTCAATAGCAACGTCTGATGGAACCTGCTGGTTTTCCAAGCTGCTGAAGTCGACATGGCAATAGCCGTCCGGATTTTTCTCTAAATAATCCTGATGGTAAGTTTCAGCCAAGTAATAATGCGTCAGCGGCTCTACTTCGGTGACAATTGGTTTGTCGTAATCGTTTTGTTTTTCCGCAACGACACCGTTAATGAGAGACTGGTCATCTGGCTCATCGTAAAAAATAGCGGTGCGGTATTGATTGCCGCGGTCGTTTCCTTGCTGATCGACAAGGGTCGGGTCAATGATCAGGAAATAGCGGTCAAGCAGCTCTTCCAAAGTGACGCGTTCCGGGTCATAGCGCAAATGAACTGTTTCTGCGTACCCGGTTTTTCCGGTCAAAACTTCTTCGTAAGTCGGATTTTCGGTTGTGCCGCCTGCATAACCGGAAGTCGTATCGTATACGCCGTAAATGCGTGCCATATATGCCTCGACTCCCCAGAAACAGCCGCCTGCAAACCAAATATCCTGCAGGTTATCGGTGTCGAATGTTAGCTCATCGTTCGGGTTGTCGGGAAAGCGTTGGTCTTTTTGGGCCGTTGCGGATCCACTGATCGATTCGCTTGAGCATCCCCATAGAAGCATTAGCATCAAGACAGGAAGAATCACTTTATTCATCATCGTTCGTTCCGCCTTTCTTTATCTATCTGGTTGTGTGGCAGATAAGTTATCCGGCAGCGATTTGTGCCAGTCCTAGTAAATGGTGTCATAAAAATAGCCTTTGTATGTTTTGGCGATAATGATTGGGTAATGTCATAATATCATCAATATCCAAAGAATGATTGCAACTGCGCTCGGAAGCATGCCTTTCTTCAGTGTTTTTGACAATAAATAGACAACATGCCTTGTAGAGTGGGTTTCTGCATCTACAGCTTTGGCTGCAGCGTCTATCCCTTTGTCCAACTTGTTCAGTATGCAGAGTAAAGGCAGGGAAGGAAGGGTATAAAAAGGCGAGAGATCAAAACAGTAGGAGCGGTTAAATGAAAAGAGAGACAAAACGGTCGACACTTGCCATACTCATGTTGATGAGCGGGCTTGGATTGGCTGCATTATTTATTTTGTTGTTTGCAGAACTGGCGGAAAAGATGCTGGAAGATGAACTGGGGCTTTTTGATGTCTTTTTCATCTATTTGCTCAAGCTATTTGAAAGCGGCCCAATGGATTTAATTATGTTCATCTTTACTGAAATGGGCTCGGTCCGCTTTATCACTACCTTATCGATTATCGTGTTATGCATCTTGCTATTCCGCATGCGCGATAAGTGGGGAGCTTTATTTTTCTTGATTGCAGTCGGCGGGGGGGCGCTATTGACGATTTTGCTGAAGCATTTGTTTAGCCGGGAACGGCCAAGCATCAATGAAGCGATTGACGCGGTCGGCTATAGTTTTCCAAGTGGGCATTCAATGGGATCGCTCATTTTCTATGGTTTTCTCGTTTACCTGATCATCAGGTCGAGCAACAGAGAGTGGCTGAGATGGGTGTCTTTTGCGGGGCTGAGCTTGCTCGTCCTGCTGATTGGGACGAGTCGTATTTACTTGAGCGCGCATTATCCAAGCGATGTGGCGGCAGGCTATATTGCAGGGATGATTTGGCTCGTGTTGAGCTTGATGGCACTAGAGTGGATTCAATGGAACCAAAAAAGCCGTGTGCCTGCTGTCAACGCATTGCGGAAAATACTTACGCCGCTTTACCGGGCAGTCGTCAAAAAAATATAAACAAAAAAGCCGCCGGTTAGGGCGGCTTTTTTGTTTATTGTTTGCGTAATGATAGAAGAAGTGCGAAAAAATTGCTTTACTTATTTATTTGGCTGAGCGTGCGTCCGCTTCGGCCCAGTGCGTAATAAATCCCGTGCTGGAGCGTCTGCAGCGTTTCGAATTTGGATAAATCCTGCATTGTCCGGGCGATGATCAAGGCCAATTCAGGCGATACGCCGACAAGGATCGTCTCGGTTCCAAGAAGGCGCGCCGCGGCAGCCAATTTATCGATCAGCTGTGCGGTATGTTCAGAGATATTGCGGTTTAAGCCCGTCAAATCCAAAAGCAGGAACTCTGCTTGGCGCCGCGGCAATTCGCTCAATGTATTGTTGATCAAATCTTCTGCACGGTCGTCCTCGTCATAGCTTCCGATCATCGGCACGACGATGATGCCTTCGAGCACAGGAATGACCGGAGATGAAAGTTCACGCACCAGTTTTTGAAGCATCTTTGTTTTCTCATCAACCATCTGTTCAAGTTGGCGAATTTGGTTAGCTTCCTGGCGCTTGGACAGTTCACGGATGTTTTGCTGGACCGTCACTTCTGACAAATAGTACTCGACGATGCTGTAGGGCTGCTCGTCGTTTTGGTAGCGGATGGTCCGGTACCAAAAGTTCTGCCCGAATAAGCCTGTCAATACGCCAGCGTAGTGGGAAGGGACAAATATGCCTTCCAAACCTTTATGATTCAACTGATTCATTTTGAATTCCCAGTCGTCTTGGATGTGCAGTGTAAACTTGCCATTTTCCATGTCCATCTCGACAATCTCCACTTTGCCCCATCCGGCTGGGGCATAAGTATTGGAAATCCAATCGACAACGTTGCTGGCATCGATATTTTTCAAGTCGCGGAAGCCTTCGCCCACCACAATTCCTTGGCGAAAACCAGTTGTTTCCAGTACCAATTGGGTCGCTTCTGTTCCGGCAATTTCTCGGATGGTATCAAAAAATGTTTCCATGGCAGATGTCCAGAAAAAGGCCACATCGCCTCCGTCAAACAACACTTCCCCTGTTTCCAAATCCCATTTTAATTCAACTGCACCAATTTTGATTTCTTTTTTCATCGACTTGCCTCCCGATTCTTTCTTGTTGCGTTGACCTGCAAAAGCAGGCAGTTGCTTTAGGTATTCCCGGACTGCCTTGAAAATATGCACAGTGAAGAAATAAGGAATTTGGCTATTAAAAAAGCCTGGAAACTAACTCCAGGCCTTCTCGTCATCATAAATGGATGAAACGATTAAACTTTTGTCTTCCATATAAAGTTCATGGCAGCGAGTCAAACGGCTGCATAAGCTTTGGGATACGCGAGCCGCATCGTAGGCACATACCGAAATCAATTGCTTTTGCGGCACACGCCGGTCCACTTCTTTTTCATAAGTGATGATCTTTTCTTCGATATTATCGTTGCTGCCCCATTCGATATGCCCCCAAGTTCTGCAGCGGCGGCCGTTTACCGTAACAGATCCAACAACTTTTTCGAAATAGTCCAAAATGGCTTCCGGATGGAAATTTCCTTTTCGCCAATAAA
>JASKZU010000221.1 GCA_030147455.1 Planococcus sp. (in: firmicutes)
CGTCCGGAGAAGGGTCTCCTTCTTGGACAAACCGCAGGTCTCCGTATGCCTCTACCTGAAAATCTTCTCCAGGAGTTGCATTGAGCCAGTGGAAGCCATCTTCGTTGGCGCCGGCCACGCCGTTAACGATGCTTTCGACTGCATGATCTGCAAACACACGCACGCCTTCAGGCAATCCGACTGGTCCAATCGAGCCAATATCGCACGACAGCAATTCACGCACAGCTTCCGGTGTAGCAAGTTCTACTACTTTAGCTCCTGAGATGTGTTTTACTTTTACATCGTTGATATCATGATCTCCGCGCGCAAGAACAACGATCAATTCTTCATCAGCCTGGAATACCAAAGTTTTGATGCATTGTTCAGCTGTTGTATTCAAGAATTCCGCTACTTGTGCAATCGTTTTTTGATCAGGAGTCGATACTTTTTTAAGTTCTGCCGGCTGTTCCTCAGACTTCGGATAATCTACACGGACTGCAGCCATTTCGATGTTTGCAGCATAGGACGAAGTATCGGAATAGGCGATTGTATCTTCCCCGATTTCCGACAGCACCATAAATTCATGGTTGTCTTTTCCGCCGATGGCACCGGAGTCGGCAATAACTGCGCGGAAATTCAAGCCCAAGCGGCTGAATATATTTGTATAGGCCTGCATCATATCTTCATACGTCTGGTCCAGGCTTTCTTTTGTTGCATGGAATGAATAAGCATCTTTCATCAGGAATTCACGTCCGCGCAGGAGCCCAAAGCGCGGGCGTTTTTCATCACGGAACTTGGATTGAATTTGATAAAGCGTAAGCGGCAGCTTTTTATAACTTTTGATTTCATCGCGCAGCAAGCTTGTAATGACTTCTTCGTGTGTTGCACCAAGTGCAAATTCGCGATTGTTGCGATCTTTCATACGCATTAATTCATCGCCGTAAGAATACCAGCGGCCCGTTTCCTGCCAAAGCTCTGCTTGCTGCAAAGCAGGAAGGAACACTTCAACGCTGTTGATGGCTTCCATCTCTTCACGGATGATGTTTTCGACTTTATGCAATACACGCTTGCCAAGCGGCAAAAACGAGTAGATGCCGCTTGTGTTTTGGCGGATAAATCCGGCGCGCAGCAACAATTGATGTGATTTTACTTCTGCATCTGCAGGAGTTTCCCGCAATGTCGGGATAAAGCTGACTGTTTGTCTCATTTCCAAATGCACCTCAACTGACTATTAAATTTATTTACCTTCACTCAATAGAGAAAGGAAAGCGAAACGCCGCTTTCCTTTCTACTCGTTAAAAGAAAAATCGCTGGATGTCGTTCCAGGTAACTACCAGCATCAGCAGCATCAATAGCATAATGCCGACAAAATGCACCATTCCTTCTTTTTGCTTGTCCACCGGTTTGCCGCGCAGCGCTTCTACAAAGAAGAACATAAGGCGGCCGCCGTCCAATGCCGGAAGAGGCAGAAGGTTCATGATTCCCAAGTTGATGCTTAGCATTCCTGCCCAGCTCATCAACGTGAAAATGCCGTATTTGGCTACTTCTTCCGTCGTTTTATAAATGCCTACCGGCCCCGATAATGCATCAATGGTAAATTGGCCAGTCACCAGCATACCCAGCAAACGGAAAATTTCCTTGAACCAGAAAATCGTTTGTTCGGCGCCGTAAACGAAAGAGCCAAGAAAATCTTTTTCGACTGGACTTTGGTAAAGAACGCCGATAACGCCTACTTGTTCTGCGGCTTGTTCTGATAGTTCAGGCGTGATTGTAAAGTCCAACGGCTGCCCATCGCGGTCTACTTGAAAATCAAGCGGAACGCCTGCGCTGTCCTGGACGGATTCGACCAATTCATCCCAGCTCGCAATTGGCTGGCCTTCGATTTCTGTCACCAAATCGCCGCCTTGCATTCCAGCCTGCTCAGCCGGGCTGTCTTCGGTTACTTCGGAGATGACCGGTTCGAACGTTGGGATTCCTTGCATCATTCCAAGCGCTGTAAAGATGAAGAACGCCAGGATAAAGTTAAAGAGCGGCCCAGCAAATATCGTCATAATTCGGTTCGGCAAGTTTTTGGCATCAAAAGTGCGGTCATAAGGCGCAAGTACCGTCTCACGGCCGTTTTCTTCAACGACAGCATCCCGAGCCACCCGAATATTAACCAGTTGCTCATCTTCGTCATAACCCTTAATGAACAGCTCTTTTTCAAGATCTGCTTGTTCAACTTCAAGGAACAAAATGTCCGGATACACATGCTTTTGGTTGAGAATGACTTTTTTGGCAAGTCCAGCCTCGTCTAACAGCAGCCCAATCCGATGGCCTGCCTGCAGGTGAACGGCATCCATTTCTTCGCCCGCCATGCGGACATATCCGCCAATAGGAAGCAATCGTACTGTATAAAGCGTTTCGCCACGCGTGATTCCCAAGATTTTCGGGCCCATACCAATGGCGAACTCACGAACAAGAATCCCAGCCCGCTTAGCGAACAGAAAATGGCCCAGTTCGTGGAAAAACACTAACGCGCCGAAAATGATTATGAACGCCAATACTGTTTCCATTTTGAACCCATCCTTAATTAACCTATTCGGTTTTATTCTGTCGCTATTTTAGCATGTTTTCCACAGTTTTTCTTGTTTCCGAATCCGCGAATAAAATCGTCTCCAAATCCGGTGATGCAATTGACTGATGAGCGTTCATGGCGCGTTCGATAAATTCTTCGATCTGCAAAAACGAAATTTTGCGCGCCAAGAACATCGCGACTGCCTGCTCGTTCGCTGCATTCAGCACCGTTGTCATTGTCCCGCCTTCACGGCCAGCTTCAAAAGCCAGCTTCAGTGCACGAAAGCGTTCATAGTCCATTTCGCGGAAATTCAGTTGCGCAATTTCCGCCAAATCCAATCGCTTGGCGCTCGGCCGTGGAAGCCGGTCCGGATAAGACAGCGCATATTGTATGGGCACCCGCATGTCCGGCGTACCGAGCTGTGCCATCACACTCGTATCCTGGAATTCGACCATTGAATGAATAATGCTCTCCCGGTGCAGCAACACGTTAATGTCATCGTATGCAAAATCAAACAATACGTGCGCTTCGATCACTTCAAGCCCTTTGTTCAGCATTGTCGCTGAGTCGATCGTGATTTTAGATCCCATCGACCAATTGGGATGGTTTAATGCATCTTCTACAGTTACATGAAGCAATTCTTCGCGCGTTTTATCACGGAAGCTTCCGCCGGACGCCGTTAGGACCAAACGGCTTGCCTGCTCAAGTTTCTCGCCGTTCAATGCCTGAAACAAAGCTGAATGTTCGCTGTCGACCGGCAGAATATCCGCCCCGTATTGCTTGGCGCTTTGCATAACCAAGTGGCCTGCCGTCACCAATGTTTCTTTGTTGGCAATAGCAATCGTACGTCCCAATTTAATGGCTTCAAGCGTAGGCTCAAGGCCTACACTGCCGATTACGGCATTGACTAAAACATCAGCTTCATAGGTAGCTACGTCAATTAACCCTTGGCTGCCTGATGTGAATTGGGTTTTCGGAAACTCCTGTTGAAGCGTGCGTGCATCTTCTTCCTGTTGCAAGCAAACGATTTCCGGCGAAAACTCCTGGATCAGCTGCCGTGTTTTTTCTATATTCTTGCCGGCTGATAAGCCGACAAGTGAAAATTCCTGGGGATGTTCCCGGATGATATCTGCTGTTTGGACACCGATTGATCCGGTGGCTCCAAGCAATATGATTTTTTTCATAAATAAACCAATCCCCTCTTAAATAAAATGAAGAAAATGAAGCAGCGGCATGACAAACAGGATGCTGTCAAAACGATCTAATATTCCGCCGTGGCCAGGAAGAATCTTCCCTGAATCTTTTACGTTAAAGTGGCGCTTAAGGGCCGATTCCACCAAATCGCCCAACTGTCCAAAAATAGAGGCGATGATGGCAACAATGATGACGAGCACCAGCGGCTGCTCCATTCCGGCAAAATAGGCAAAAATCAGCGCAATGCCGAGCGCCCAAACAATGCCGCCGACAAAGCCTTCTATTGTTTTGTTTGGCGAAATTTCCGGCCATAATTTGCGCTTCCCGATTTTCCGTCCTGTAAAATAGGCACCTGAATCCGTAAACCAAACAACCAGCAAAGCAAAAATCAATACAGCCAGTCCCGACTCACGGGTTTCGATCAAATAATAAAATCCAAGCCCGACATAAAGCGAGCCCAGAATGGCAAATGCGGCATCGTCGAACGTAAAGCTATTTTTGACGATGACTGTATGTATTAACAACAAAATGACGGCCATAAAGGCAAATTCCACTTTTGCATAACCCGTCCACTCAAACACCTGCTGAGACCATTCCCCTGGCAGCATAAATGCATAAAGCGCCAGCAGGGAAATAAGGCCGGGCACACTCATGAGGCTCCGGCCCTTCATTTTAAGCAGTTCCTGAAAACTGATTGTTGCAAGAATATAAACCATAACCATAAACGGGATGCCGCCCAGTATGACGAATGGTATAAACAAAGCTGCTGCGATAGCTCCCGTGATGATACGTTGCTTCAATTCGCTTCTTCTCCCTTCAACCCACCATAACGGCGATTGCGTTTTTGATAAACTTCAATCGCTTCAAGCAAACAGTTCTCGCTGAAATCCGGCCATAGCGTATCAGTAAACCATAATTCTGTATACGCAAGCTGCCACAGCATGAAATTGCTCAGACGCACTTCCCCGCTTGTCCGAATCAATAAATCAGGTTCCGGCAAACCATTGCTCATCAATCCACCGGTAATCATGTCTTCTGAAATATCTGCAGGATCCAACTTTCCGGCTTTAACCAGCTCCGCCAAGTTTTTCACTGCATCCACAATTTCCGCACGGCTTCCGTAATTGAGCGCAAAGTTCAACACGAGGCCGGTATTGTGCTTTGTAGCTTCTTTGGCTTTTTGGATAGCTTGAATCGTGTGGGCCGGCAAATTATCTGTATAACCCATCATTTCCACACGGACATTTTCCTCGATCAGTTCAGGCAGGAAACTCGACAAAAATTCTTCCGGCAACCGCATTAGGAAATCGACTTCCATTTTAGGTCTTTTCCAATTTTCTGTGGAAAACGCATAAAGCGTCAATACATCAACGCCCAGATGGCTGGAGAGCTTTGTGATTTTCCGAACCGTCTTCATGCCTTCATGGTGCCCGGCAATTCTTGGCATTGAACGTTTTTTTGCCCATCGGCCGTTGCCGTCCATAATTATGGCCACATGCGAAGGCACGCCAGCGCCTGCCACTGCCATGGCCCGCTCGCCATATTCCAAGACGATTGGTTCTATATTTCGTTTTAATAGTTTATTGAACATAATTAATCCTCCACCTGTAACAAATCGGCATGTCTATTATTTATCATATCAAAAAAATGCTTGTTGTGCGTGAACTTTCCAAGCACACCCAAAATTTTGGCATGAAAAAGACGTCCTGTAAAACAGGACGCCTGTGAACAGATGAAGTTCGCTTAAACTGCCATGATCTCAGTTTCTTTATCTTTGGCCATTTCATCGATTTTGGCGATGTGGGTGTTTGTCATATCCTGTACATCGTCCGAATAGCCGCGAAGATCATCGGTTGTAATCTCGCTTTTCTTTTCAAGCTTTTTCAATTCGTCGTTGGCATCGCGGCGAATGTTGCGGATGCCTACTTTCGCTTCTTCCGCTTCTTTTTTCACTTGCTTGACCAAATCCTTGCGGCGTTCTTCAGTCAGTGCAGGCACTGCCAAGCGAATCACTGTACCATCGCTCGATGGGCTGAGGCCCAAGTCTGATTTTTGAATGGCTTTTTCAATTTCGCCAAGAACGGTTTTATCGTAAGGCTGAATCATGATCAAGCGCGCTTCCGGCACGGAAATTCCCGCCACTTGGTTGATCGGTGTTGGAGCTCCGTAGTACTCGACCGTCAATTTGTCGAGCAATGAAGGAGTCGCACGTCCTGCACGGATAGAAGCCAAATCACGCGAAAAAGCTTGGATGGCATTGCTCATTTTAGTCTTGGTATCGTTCATGATTGATTTCGGCATTATAAGGATCTCCTCACCACTGTCCCGATTTTCTCACCCAGAACAGCTCGTTTTATGTTTCCGCTTTCCATTATAGAGAATACTACGAGTGGAATATCATTGTCCATACATAATGTGGAAGCTGTTGAGTCCATTACTTGAAGACCTTGCTGAATCACATCAAAATACGAAAGCTCATCGTACTTCACTGCTTCTGCATTTGTTTTTGGATCAGCAGAATAAACGCCGTCGACGTTATTTTTCGCCATCAAGATAACGTCTGCTTCAATTTCTGCTGCGCGTAGAGCTGCTGTTGTATCGGTAGAGAAATATGGATTCCCCGTACCCGCCGAGAAAATGACGACACGCTTTTTCTCCAAGTGGCGGATCGCTCTTCTGCGAATATATGGTTCAGCAACTTGGCGCATTTCAATGGAAGACAAAACGCGTGTTTCAACTTCTTGCTTTTCTAGTGAATCTTGCAGCGCCAGTGAATTCATCACGGTCGCAAGCATTCCCATGTAATCTGCAGTTGCACGGTCCATGCCCATTTCAGAGCCGACTTTGCCGCGCCAAATATTTCCCCCGCCTACAACTACTGCCACTTCCACGCCAAGGTCGACAATTTCTTTGACCTGGGCTGCAACAGATTTGATGATATCAGGCGACAGGCCGAAACCTTGCTCTCCTGCCATCGCTTCTCCACTTAATTTCAGTACAATGCGTTTATATTTTGGAACACTCATCGGTACCCTCCGTTACACGTTTATTGAAAAACAGGGAACACAACAATGTGTTCCCTGGATGATTCATATAAAGGTAAATTATTTTTTGTTGACTTGGCTCATTACTTCATCAGCGAAGTTGTCTTCGCGTTTTTCGATGCCTTCGCCAACTTCGTAACGGATGAACTCTGTTACAGTTCCGCCGACAGATGCAGCGAATTCGCGAACTTTTTGGTCAGAGTTCTTAACGAAAGACTGATCCAATAGGCAAATGTCTTCGAAATATTTGCCAAGGCGGCCTTCAACCATTTTCTCAACGATTTTCTCTGGCTTGCCTTCGTTCAACGCTTGCTCTGTCAAAACTTTGCGCTCGCTTTCTACTTCTTCAGCAGAAACTTCGTCGCGTGAAATGTATTTCGGGTTGAGTGCAGCGATGTGCATTGCGATATCGCGTGCAGCATCTTTATCCGCAGAACCTTCAAGTACAACTAGAACGCCAATGCGGCCGCCCATGTGCAGGTAAGGACCGAAAGCATCGTTGTCTGTTTTAGTGCGGATTTCAAAACGGCGCAATGTAATTTTTTCGCCGATTTTTGCGATAGCATTTGAAATGTGGTCTGCAACTGTCAAGCCGTTCGACATTGTCGAAGCGTTTGCTTCTTCAACAGAAGCTGGCTTAGTGGAAAGCAAGTGCTCGCCAATTTCTTTTACTAAATTTTGGAACCCTTCGTTTTTCGCAACGAAATCTGTTTCCGCGTTCACTTCATAGATCACAACTTCGTTTCCTTCAGTCACGATAGAAGTAATTCCTTCTGCGGCAATGCGGTCTGCTTTTTTAGAAGCGCTTGCCAAGCCTTTTTCGCGAAGGAAGTCAAGAGCTGCATCCATGTCGCCGTCAGTTTGAACCAACGCTTTTTTGCAATCCATCATACCTGCGCCTGTTTTTTCGCGCAATTCTTTCACCATTTGAGCTGTAACTGCCATGATAAATTTCCTCCTCCGGGTTGTCTGTGTTTTCTCAAAAAAAGGTGATAAGTGGGGTTGGCCGCTTATCACCTGTAGTCATTGCGAATTACTCAGCAGATTCTGCTGATACTTCTTCGTCTTCTTCTGGCTTAGACTCAAGAAGAGCGTCTGCCATTTTGCCCGTCAACAATTTGACTGCACGGATAGCATCGTCGTTTGCAGGAATTACGTAATCGATTTCGTCCGGGTCGCAGTTTGTATCAACGATACCTACGATTGGGATGTTCAATTTCATCGCTTCTGCAACTGCGATACGCTCTTTGCGCGGGTCAACTACGAACATTACATCCGGAAGACCGTTCATGTCACGGATACCGCCTAGGAATTTATCCAAGCGTTCGTGTTGTTTTTTCAATTGAACTACTTCTTTTTTAGGAAGGACATCAAATGTGCCGTCTTCTTCCATGCGCTCGATCTGTTTCATGCGGTTAACACGTTTTTGGATCGTGCCGAAGTTAGTAAGTGTTCCACCCAACCAGCGTTGGTTGATGTAGTAGTTGCCTGAACGCTCTGCTTCTTCTTTGATTGCGTCCTGAGCTTGTTTTTTCGTTCCTACGAACAAGACTTTTCCGCCTTCTTCGCCAACTTGTTTCATGAAGTTATAAGCTTCCTCAAGTTTACGGACCGTTTTTTGTAGGTC
>JASKZU010000229.1 GCA_030147455.1 Planococcus sp. (in: firmicutes)
ACGCAATAAGCAGGAAGCAGCAAAGCTGTACCAAAACATTTTGGTGCAGCTTTTTGCATGTTTCATAACAGCAAAAAGCCACCCGCTTCCTATTGGACGTTGATGGCTTTTTGCTTAAAGCTTGTGAACATCTTATTTGTTGGAGATTCCTTCAGACTGGAGCACTTGGCTGATTGTTGCCATCGCATCGTCCTCGTCAGCGCCGTTTGCCGTGATCTTAACGACCGATTGCGGCGGAATGCCGAGTGACATCACGCCGAGGATTGATTTTAGGTTGACGGTTTTGCCGCCGAACTCCAGTGAGATATCGGATTGAAATTTCGTGAGTGCACCGACCAATGCGGATGCAGGACGTGCGTGCATGCCTGCCGGGTCTGTAATTGTGAATGTTTTTTCTACCATGGATAAGCCTCCTAAGAAATAATGAATAATGAATTTATACATTATTATGACAGTAGAACGGCAAAAGTGGAAGCGACATCCTCTCAAATGCTAAAAAACAGAAAAATCAGCGTTGTCCGGACAGCTGCGACAAAGCTGGTTTTTGATATGATTGAATACGCTTACAAGAAGAGTCTATAATCAGAAGTAAGAAGAACTAGGGCGAAAGCCCATTACGGGGAGGGAATACCACATGAATCAATCGAAGGTAAAATTGTATGTCCAAAAGTTCGGGAACTTCCTGAGCTCGATGGTGATGCCGAACATCGGCGCATTTATCGCCTGGGGCTTGATTACAGCATTATTTATTCCAACCGGCTTTTTCCCGAATGAAGAATTCGGCTCGCTCGTAGGCCCGATGATTACTTACTTGCTGCCGCTTTTGATCGGTTACACAGGAGGCCGCTTGATCCACGACCAGCGCGGTGGCGTAGTCGGTGCGATCGCGACGATGGGGGTGATCGTAGGGGCTCCGGATACGCCGATGTTCCTAGGCGCCATGATCATGGGGCCGCTTGGCGCATTTGTCATCAAGCTGTTTGACCGCTTGATCGAAGGCAAAATCCGCTCTGGTTTTGAAATGCTCGTCAATAACTTTTCTGCCGGTATTCTCGGCGGGGCGCTTGCACTGTTGGCGTTCCAAGGTGTTGGCCCGGCAGTTAGCGCGTTCACGAAAGTGCTCGTATCCGGCGTCGACTGGCTGCTTGCGACAGGGCTTTTGCCGCTGACCAGTATCCTGATCGAACCGGCGAAGATCTTGTTCTTGAACAACGCCATCAACCACGGCATTTTGTCGCCGATCGGGCTGGAGCAAGTGCAGCAAACCGGCAAATCGATCTTGTTCTTGCTTGAAGCAAACCCGGGACCTGGTCTTGGCGTCTTGCTCGCGTTCATGATTTTCGGTAAAGGCATCGCGAAACAATCCGCACCGGGCGCAGTCATCATCCACTTCCTCGGCGGGATTCACGAAATTTACTTCCCGTACGTCTTGATGAAGCCGATGTTGTTGCTGTCGGTTATTCTCGGAGGCATGAGCGGCGTCTTCACGCTTGTCGTGATGGGCGGCGGGCTCGTGGCTCCTGCATCACCAGGCAGCATCTTCGCCATTGCGGCGGTTACACCGCCTGAAGGCTTGGCATACCTGGCGAACTTTACCGCGATACTCGTAGCGGCTGCCGTGTCGTTTGTCATCTCGGCGATCGTCCTTAAAGGAAGCAAGCAGACTGACAGCGACGAAGATGTGGCAGCGGCAACGCAGCGCATGGAACAAATGAAAGGCAAGAAAAGCTCGGTTTCCGGCGCACTCGGCGCTACTGCAGTCGCTGGAGCAGGAACGGCTGGAAGCGGCACGTTCCCGGAAAATGTCGATAAAATCGTCTTTGCCTGTGACGCGGGCATGGGGTCGAGTGCCATGGGCGCTTCTCTCCTGACGAAAAAAGTAAAAGAAGCAGGTCTCGGCATCAAAGTTACGAACAGTGCCATCAGTTCGATTCCGGCTGATTCACAGATCATCATCACGCAGGACAAATTGACGCCTCGCGCCAAAGACAAACGGCCGGATGCGTACCATATTTCCGTCGACAACTTCCTGTCGAGCCCGGAATACGACCGGTTGATCGACAGCTTGAAATACGGCGTCACAAAAGAACAGGCCGATTTGGTTGAAGACAGCGAAGTCAACGCACCCGCTGCGCAAGAAGATGACCAGTTGCTGACAGAAGACAACATCTTCCTTAACCAAAGCTTCCGAAACAAAGAGCAGGCAATCCGTTTTGCCGGGGAAGCGTTAGTGAAAGCAGGCTACGTCCAACCGTCTTATGTGGAAGAAATGCTTAAACGCGAAGAAATCACGAGCACGTACATGGGCAACAACGTCGCCATTCCGCACGGCACGGAAGAAGCGAAGCAAGCCGTGATCAAGTCCGGCTTTACCGTGATTCAAGTGCCAAACGGCGTTGACTTTAACGGAGAAAGCGCGAAAATGATCTTCGGCATCGCCGGCAACGACGGCAGCCACCTGGAGATTCTTTCTGGCATCGCAGTCATCTGCGCAGATCAGGCGAACGTCGATCAGCTGGTCGCAGCGAAATCCGCTAAGGAATTGCTCGATATCATCAACAGCAAATAAACAGCAGCATGAAAAGGCAGGGAATTTCCTGCCTTTTTATGTTATACATAAGCAGAATAAAGGGAATAGAAATTGGGTATAGCAAGCCGGGCTCTAATGCATATCGAGCCACTACGAAAACCTGCAAAAAGCCTTTCGCAGGAAAGCACAGCAGCGTTGTGGAATATAGACCAGTAGAAACATTTCGTTTTATGGGAGGGAGGTGGCTCAGGTGTTTGTTACGTTTAGGGAAAAATCCATTATCGAACTGGTGACCCGGATGTCCGCGAAGCATACCGTGCATTCGCTCGCAACTTATCTCGACGTCAGCGCCCGGACCATCCAGCGCGATTTGAAATCGGTCGACAAGCTGATGGACGAGTTTGGCCTGGCGATCAAGCGTACGCCGGCAGACGGGTTGTATATCGAAGGCAATAATGAGCAAGTATACCGCTTGATGCAAAACCTGGCGGCGACGAGCATAGCCGATGAAACGGCGGAGGAAAAAAAGCTGCGTTTGCTGATTGTCTTGCTGGAAGAAGGCTCTTTTTTCAAAAAGCAGGTACTGGCCAATCAGCTCGGCATCAGCAACACAACGCTCACTTCCTATTTGGACGACCTTGCCAAGTGGCTCAATAAATTTTCGGTCAGGCTGTCGAGGCAGCGGGGCGTCGGCGTTGAAATCGAGGGGCAAGAAGCGAACAAGCGTCACGCACTCGCCAATTACTTCCTGATTTATTTTTATGAAGAACTGATCGAAAGCTTGTATAACCTGCAGCAAGGAAAAATTCAGAAAGATAAGATTCTCGGCTATTTTTCTCCCGATTATTTATTAGTGGTCAACGAGCTGGTCGGCGAAAAAATCAACAGCGAACAGCTTCGTTTGGCGGATAGCGACTATACCGGGCTCGTTGTTCACATGTGCCTCGCGCTGCAGCGAACCGAACGGGAGCTGTTGCTGAAGCCAGTGGATGCAGAAAGTGAACCGGGCAGCGAACAAAAAGTGATCCGGACGATCAACAGCGAACTGGAGCAACAGCTTGGCGTTGGGTTGAGGGATGAGGACGTACAATTTCTATCAGTCGTGTTGAAAGGGTCGAAGATTCAAGCATCCAACGTCCTTTATTATGACAGTGTGCTGCTCAGCCGGCTCATCAAAAATTTGATTCGCGACGTATCCGCGCAGCTGCACGTGGATTTGACGAAAGATTTCTCGCTGTACCAGGGGCTGCTCGCCCATATGGAACCGGCGATTTTCCGGCTCAAGCAAAAACTCGAGCCGTTCAATCCGCTGACCGACGAGATCAAGAAAAAATATCCGGTGCTGTTTTTGGCGGTCAAGCAAGGCTTGCAGAACGAGTTTGAAGACTTGGATTTTCCGGCAGATGAAGTCGCATTTGTGGTGCTTCATTTCGGGTCGGCGCTGTTGATGATGGAAGAGCGCGTGCAAATCGATGCAGTCGTCGTGTGCCCGACAGGCATCGGCACATCGAAAATGCTCGCAAGCCGCATTCAAAAAGAACTGCCGGAAATCGATACGGTGCACATTTTGTCGATCAACGAGCTGCAGGCGGCCAATTTTCAGGATTATGATTTGGTCATTTCCACGATTCGGCTGCCGGTGACCGATGTGGATTACTTGATGGTGAGCCCGCTTTTGAGCGACCAGGACATCGGGCACATTGAAAATTATCTTCAGCACAATATCGAAAAAGTCACCCGCAACAACCGCTATTTGCCGATCGGCAAGCCGGATGACGTGAAAAACCGGAAAAACAAAACCGACCTGAAAAGCTTGCTGCGGGAAATCAATGAAGTGCAGACGAGCATGGAATCGATACTCGATCATTTTAAAGTGCTGAACAAAAGGGGCGGGGACTACTGGCAAGTCCTTCGTGAGGTACTCGAACAAGCAGAACGGGACGATTTTGTGGGGGATGCAGAAAGCACGCTGCTGCAATTAAGAGAACGCGAAGCAAAGGGCGGCCTTGGAATCCCGAACACCAATATGGCGCTGTTTCACTGCCGCGATAAGGCGGTCCAGGAGCTTGTGTTCCAGGTTGTGCATTTGGAGATGCCAAGCCCGGTCAAAGGGATGGACGGTGGAGAGGTGCAGCTTACCAACTTGCTGCTTATGCTTGCCCCGCTCGAGTTGACGGCGCGCGAGCAGGAAATCATGAGCTTGATCAGTTCAAGCATTATTGAAAGTGAAGAGGCTATGATGATTTTCTCTTCTTCGCATGAAGGCGTCATCCGCAGCAAGCTGGAGCAATTGTTTTACGATTACCTACAAAATAACTTGATAAAGGAATGATTTTTTTGAAACAGGCAATTCATTTTGGCGCAGGCAATATCGGCAGAGGCTTTATCGGCGCATTGTTTTCCGAATCCGGCTATCACGTCAGTTTCGTGGATGTGGCCGAACGCATCATCGATCAGTTGAACGAGCAGCAACAATACCGCGTTAAGCTCGCGCAGGAGCAGGAACAAAGCATGTTGATCCAGAATGTATCCGGCATCAACAATATGAAAGACGAGGAAGCGGTCATTGCCAAACTTCAGCAAGCGACCTATTTGACGACGGCGATTGGACCAAACATCCTGCCGCGTATTGCGCCGCTCATTGCACGGGGAATCGAAGCCCGTGTCCATACAAGCGATGAAAAGTTATACATCATTGCTTGCGAAAACCAAATTGGCGCGACGGATATTCTGAAAGGCCATATTTTAGATCATCTGGGCGATGAGGCGAAGATAAAGCTAGCAGGAAAAGTCTTTTTCTTCAACTCGGCAGTCGACCGGATCGTGCCGATTCAAGAAAGCGATTCACTCGATGTACTCGTCGAGCCTTATTATGAATGGGTCGTCGAAACGAGCGAGGAAATCCCGCGTGTAGAAGG
>JASKZU010000225.1 GCA_030147455.1 Planococcus sp. (in: firmicutes)
TGAAAATCCTGTGCTGATAGCGGTTCAACGCTGTTCTGGCAGACCGCTTACAGCAATAGATATGCAATCAAAGTTCCCACTCCCCCATACAGAAGAGCAAACGGCATGTTTTGAGCGGTAATTTTATATGGGCTTTGCCTCATGTTGACCGATGTAAGCGTAACGACGAGCCCATAAGTTCCTACAGTCAATGTCGACACTGCACTGGTCACTAAAATGATTGCCAAACTGATCGGATTCATGAACGTAATCAATGTGGAGATGACCCCGCTCAATATGCCGATGGTTGCGACCGGATGAACACCAAACATACTTAGGAAGATAAACAACAGTTGAATAGTAATCATAATCAACAGCGGTTTGTCGGCCATCGCTGCAATCGGCTCTTGAATCATTTCCAGAAACGGAGTCAAGCTGATGCTATTGGCGAAAAACGACAAAGAAATAAAAAGCACGATGAAATTCTGCATAGTATTTGTTTTGGCTTTCCATGTGTTCCATCCAATGGCCCAAAAGCTGCGGACTCTTTTCATGAGCAACGACCATACGAATGAAAACGGGAAAATCAGCACTGTAACTGTAAAAATGAATTCCAAATCAAACCGGTTTCCTAAATAAATGACGAGCCCGAGAAAAATCGCCAGCGCGCTCATTAAATGCGCCAATTTTTTCACCAGGCTTTTTGTATCGACAGTCTGTCCAGCAGAAGACGGGTCGGTATAAGTATATTTTTTGTAATGCAGCCTTCCCCAGACCGAATCAAGCAAAAACGTTATGGCGGAAATGAGCAGAAGCCACGGAAGCAGTGAAATGTAATTGACTCCTGTTACAAAAATCGATGCTGCAAGCAAGATTTCCAAAGGGCTCCAAGTCAGGGCAAGTGAATATCCCCGCAGTGTAGCTGCGTTGATAAATGAATTTCTCAGCTTTTCATCGAAATTTTTCAAGTTTCCTTTTAAGACATCCTGTGCAATGGTCGTTGAAGTCAAATTCAAAAAGGCGGCCATGACCAGCGTAATAATCGAACTGCGCGGATACAGCTTGCCAAGATCGTTGACGTTCACTTCCATGACTTGCTTTAAGTTTTTATCGAACCTTCCGCTTTTGACGACGCTGTTCATCCACGGGAGCATCGCGAGCAAGGTCAAAAGAGGAATGTTCGAAACAAGCAATGGCGGAATTTGCTGCAGCGAGTTGCCTGTAGACGCATACAACAGCGCTCCTGCCACGATGAACATGCCGCCGAGTACTTTGAAGAGACGGGAAGCTCGGTGGTAGGAAATTGCCAGCATGATAAAAGCCAATACGCCCAGCATGTAATGGAGCGATTCGTTTTTCCAAAAAACGTTGATGATGTGAAGCAGGAAAACCGATGAATAAAAAAGATAGATATGTTTAGAATACAGAGAACTTAGCATGGAACCTCCTGGACACCGTTGTTATTTGGGGGCCGGTACTGCAAGTTCTAACTGTTCCCTGCATACCGGCCGAGTGATATGAAACAAGCTAAGAGTACTTTTTACAAATCCCATTGTCAAATTATTCCGATTCCTCTAACCATTCAACCTCTTAAACTAAGCAGCAAAAAACCCAACTGAACAGTTTAGCGCTTTCAGCTGGGTTTCTTCGTACCTGTTTAGTTTTAACTGGACAGCATATAAAATTTGCTGCTGTTTAATCCATCAGCATGCCGCCGTTTACTTCGATAATCTCGCCCGTTACATAACTTGCCAAATCAGAGGCCAGGTATAAGGCAGCTCCTGCAATTTCTTCTGCTGTTCCAGCACGCCCGAGCGGCGCTGCAGCAACCATTTTCCCGACAAGTTCAGGTGTCGAGTAGCGCTCATGAAACGGTGTTTCAATCACGCCCGGAGCGATTCCATTGACGCGAATCCCGTCCTCGGCCAACTCTTTGGCAAGCCCTCTTGTCAATGTACTGACGGCTCCTTTGGCAGCAGCATATGTGACGGCTCCGCCGCCGCCCCCGTTTCTCGCCGCAATCGACGTCATGTTGATGATGACGCCTGCTTCTTGCTGCTTCATTATCGGAAGCGCTGATTGCGTCACTTGAACCACGGACGTAAAATTGATTGCCAGAATCTTTTCCAATGTCTCCAGGTCAATATCTTCGACTTTCGCCCGTTTAACCATGGTGCCGGCATTGTTGATCAACACGTCGATGCGCCCGAATTTCCCGTTAATTTCATCGGTCATCCGGTCGACTTGGCTTCTGTCTGTCACATCCCCCAACACGAGAAGACTGTCGCCGCCTTTGCTTTCGACTTCTTGCAAGGTTTTCTCGGCTTCTGTTTTGTTGGAATTTCCGTGGACCACTACCGATGCGCCGCTTTCTGCAAATTTAATAGCAATGGCTCTTCCGATGCCGGTACTGCTTCCTGTTACCCAAACCACTTTCCCCTTTAAGTTAAACATGGCGATTCCTCCCGATAAACTGTATTTTATTCCAACCATCCCTTTGGTTGTTCATATGCCAGATTTAAAGAAACGACTTTTCTGCTTCAGTTTTTCGTATCAACAACAAAGATTCTCTCGTCATTGATTGCTGTTTAACAGGAACTTCTGTCGATCAAACTTGGTTCCATGCGGTAGATAGATGTCTCTTTTGACTGCTGTTGCTCACTGATTTTTTCGAGCAATAACTCTGCCGCTTTATGGGCCATGGCAATTTTCGGCTGTTCGATGATGGTCAATGGCGGTGTGTAAAAGCCGGCAAACGACACTTCATCTACGCCGATGACCGCTACATCTTGCGGAATTGACAGCTGATGGCCTTTTAAATAGGCCAGCACCTGTGTGAGAACAATATCATTGCCGGCTAAAAGAGCCTGTGGAGGCGAAGAAAGTTGAAAAAGTTCATCCAGCACTTTGTCCAGTTGATTGGGCTCAGCTGTTTTGATCAACTCGCTATCCATCGGCAGCCCATGTTTTTCAAGCGCCCGCTTATACCCCTCGATTCGCTCGACACGCGGGCTGACATTGCGGATTAAAGACGTAGTGACAATCGCGATGCGCAAGTACCCGCGTTCCACAAATAAGTCGACCGCCATTTCAGCCGCCCGGTGATTGTCGAGCATGACCGTATCGATTGCGTAGCTGTCCACTTTCCGGTCCATAAAAACGATCGGGAAGTTTCTTTTTTTCATTTGTTCGTACAGATCCAAATTCTCACCGGTCGGAAACACGATAAGTCCATCCACTTGTTTTGCCAGCAGCATCTCGATATACTTGCGTTCTTTTTCCGGATCATCATCCGCGTTGCAGATGATTGTATGGAAACCTTGCGCATTGAAATCCGCTTCAAGCGTCCGGATGACATGGGTAGAAAACGAATGAAGAATATTGGCGACGATCACCCCGACGGTAAACGTCGTTTTTTGCTTTAAGCTTCTCGCCACAATGTTCGGATGGTAATTCAATTCTTCGATTGCTTCTTCGATCCGCTTTCTTGTTTTATCGCTCATGTACTCATAGCGCTTGTTCAAATACTGCGAAACGGTGCTTTTGGAAGTCTCTGCACGTTTAGCCACTTCGGCCATCGTTACATTTTTCATCGCTGATCAAACTCCCGTTCAAGCCAATTAATGGCTATTGGCCTTTTCATTTTTTTCCGTCTCATACGCATCCCACAATCCGAGCAAGTACATGATGCCGAGTGCACGGTCATACAGTCCATATCCTGGACGGCAAACTTCGCCCCAGATGTGACGGCCATGGTCGGGACGGACATATCCCGTAAAGTCCTGCTCGTGCAAAGCTTTGACGACACCTTTGATATCGATCGAGCCGTCTTGTGTGTAATGCGATGTTTCAGTAAAATCACCGTTGTCATAGATCTTTACGTTGCGGATATGCGCAAACGGCGAACGGTCGGCATATTTTTGTGCAACCGCTACCATATCGTTCGACGGGCTCGCACCCATGGATCCTGTGCACATCGTGAAAGCATTTGAAGGTGAATCCGAAATCCCGATCATTTTTTCATAGCTTTGCGGTCCTGTAATGATGCGCGGCAATCCAAAAATGGAGAACGGCGGATCATCCGGATGAATCGCCATCTTAATGCCTGCTTCTTCAGCTACCGGCAAAATCTCCTTCAGGAAAAACCCAAGATTCTCCCACAGTTTTGCTTCGTCCACTTGCTTGTAAGCTTCGAATAATTCCTTGATGCGCCCCATCTTCTCAGGCTCCCATCCCGGCAGCGTCAGATCTGACGATTCGCTCACTGTGCGGATCAATTCCTGCGGATCGGCATCTTGGACTTTGGCATTTTCAAAAAACAATGCCGTCGATCCATCTTCAAGCGGGTGGAACATTTCGGTGCGCGTCCAGTCGAAAATCGGCATAAAGTTATAGCAAATGACTTTGACGCCGTATTCTGACAAGTTGCGAATCGTTTCTTTGTAGTTCTCGATATACTGTTCACGGTCAGAATCGCCCAATTTAATCGATTCATGAATGTTAACGCTTTCTACAACATCAGCGTGAAATCCGTGCGACTCGATATAGTCGACTTCCTGTGCGATTTCTTCTTTTGTCCAAACTTCACCAGCCGGTTTGCTGTGAAGCGCCCAGACGATGCCTTTAACGCCTGGGATTTGCTTGATGTTTTCTAGTGTGACCGTGTCGTTTCCTTGTCCATACCAACGGAATGTCATATTCATAAGTAAATCCCCTTTATTGTTTGATTTTTTGTACGTATTGTTTGCTTAAGTCCACTGCTGCTTCGTAACCGCCTGCCGCATAGGCTTTGTTCAAGTCGCTGCCGATTCCTGCTGCCACTGC
>JASKZU010000259.1 GCA_030147455.1 Planococcus sp. (in: firmicutes)
CCGGCCAATGCGCAGGAGTTCAGCATGCAGGATATCGATACCAACCTTCAGCTGATCAGTACTTATAACGTCATCATCAAAAGCCCGGCGATATTGACTGAAGTCATTAATGAGCTGGGGCTTGATGAGACGGTACAGTCATTGAACGACCGTATTTCAGTCTCAAGCATTGAAGAATCGCAAGTGGTCACGCTGTCGGTTCAAGATGAGTCGATGCAGCAGGCTGTCTTGATTGCCAATACGACTGCAAAGGTATTTGAACAGGAAATTCGCAATTTAATGCGTGTTGATAATGTCAACATTTTGGCTGCCGCTACGATGCCGCTGGTAGCAGAACCGGTCAAGCCGGACCCGCTGTTTAATATGGCAGTCGGTGCGATTATTGGTTTTATGCTCGGTACTGGGCTGGCGATTGTACTTGATCAGCTGAATACGACGCTGCGCACCGAAGAAGATATCGAAGAATTGCTGGGGCTTCAGGTACTTGGGGTTGTGAGTCCTGTTGGCGACATGGAAAAATCGGACCGATCGATAAAACAGACTGAAAGAATGGATGTGGATGAGCATGTTGAACCAGACAGCGCCAAACCGGCCGCTCGCGCGAAAATTGGTAGCACGTACTAAACCAAATTCAATTATCAGTGAACAATACCGGACAATTCGTACAACAATCAATTTCTCGTTGCCGGGAGATGGAATGAAGACATTATTATTTACTTCCGCTTCAAAAGAAGAAGGAAAGTCGACCACTTCTGCTAACTTGGCCATTGTTTTTGCGGAATCCGGAAAAAAAGTGCTGCTTGTCGATGCGGATATGCGCAAACCCACATTGCATCATACCTTTCATTTAAACAACCAAAGCGGTTTGTCGAATTTGCTTGTTGGTAAAGGAGAGCTTGAACAATGTGTAAGAGGAAGCGGCATTCCAGGGCTTGAGTTGTTGACTTCCGGACAGATTCCACATAATCCTGCAGAACTTTTGGATTCGCCGCAGCTTGACTTGCTGATGGCTGAAATGAAAGAACGCTATGATCTGGTTTTATTTGATTCGCCGCCTATTTTGTCGGTTACGGATTCCAAAATTCTAGCCAATAAATGCGAAGGAACTGTATTGGTCGTCAATACCGGCAAAACCGAGAAGCAGCTGGCCCTGAAAGCACGCGATAGTTTATCGATAGCCAAGGCATACATTGTCGGCGTGGTGATGAACAATTATAAATTGAGCAAAGATCATTATTACAGCCATGAATATAAATAAGCAGACTGTTCACGGCATGAAGGAGCTGAAGACATGACAATGACCAAACGCTATACGTCGCTGATTGCAATCGATTCACTGATTATCCTCTCGGCTACGTATCTCTGTTATTTGTTTTTGCTGCCATTCGATGACATCATGTCCAATGGATTTCTGCTGTTTACGACCATCACGTTATTCATCGCCCACCACTCGTTTGCCTGGCATTATGGACTTTACCGCAAAGTATGGGCGTATGCCTCGGTCCATGAACTGAAATCGATCGTTAAAGCCGTAACATTGACGATGTTTGTGGTAACGGTCATGCAGTTTGTCCAAACGGGTGAGTTGTTTGTCAGGATTTTGGCGTTGACATGGATGTTCCTGATCTTATTCTTGGGGGCTTCGCGGTTTTCGTTCCGGGTTTACCATGAGCGCGAACCACGCACAGTCGACACTCAGACGAGCCGTACATTAGTTGTCGGAGCAGGAGAAGCTGGGCGCATGATTGTCCGGCAAATGAAACAAAACCCGCAGTGGGGGCGAAAACCGGTCTTGTTTATTGATGATGACCGCACAAAATGGGGACTTGAAATTTTCGGGCTTGAAGTAGCTGGCCCCATTTCCGAACTTCCTCGCTTCGCGGCTGTAAACCGGGTCGATCAAATCGTCATTGCCATTCCTTCGCTGTCGAAAAAAGACATGGCAGATGTCACAAAACTGTGCATCAAGACAGGGCTTAAAGTTCAAACAATTCCGCGCATCGAGGACCTGATGGTAGGCAAAGTGAAAGTCAGCGATATTCGGGATGTGAAAATCGAGGACTTGCTTGGACGCGAAGAAGTGCAGCTTGATATGCAGGCGCTGACTGAAAAGATCGAAGGGAAAAAAATCATGGTGACAGGTGCAGGAGGTTCGATCGGTTCTGAAATCTGCAGGCAGGTCAGCGTGTTTAATCCAGCGCAAATCCTGTTACTGGGGCACGGGGAAAACTCTATTTACACAATCGATCGTGAATTGCGGGCACTGGTTTCACAAAAGACGGAAATCATACCGATCATCGCAGATATTCAAGATCGAGAACGAATATTCGAGATGGTCGGAAAGTTTTCGCCGGATGTGATTTATCATGCAGCTGCCCATAAGCACGTTCCGCTGATGGAAGCCAATCCACTCGAAGCAGTAAAAAATAATATTTTCGGAACGAAAAATGTAGCGGAAGCTGCAGATCGCCATGGAGTTGGGAATTTTGTCATGATCTCCACAGACAAAGCGGTTAATCCACCAAATATTATGGGAGCTTCCAAGCGTTTTGCAGAGATGATTGTGCAAAATCTGGCCGTCTCATCTGAAACGACATTTGCTGCAGTGCGTTTTGGCAATGTGCTTGGCTCCAGAGGCAGTGTGGTTCCGCTATTCCGTGAACAAATCGCAAAAGGCGGCCCAGTAACCATAACCGATCCGAACATGACGCGTTATTTTATGACCATTCCGGAAGCATCGCGCTTGGTGATACAGGCAGGCATGCTGGCAACGGGCGGGGAAGTATTCGTGCTCGACATGGGCGAACCGGTCAAAATTGTAGATCTGGCGCGCAACATGATTCGCCTGTCCGGCTTTGAAGAAGGAGAGATTCAAATCAACTATACCGGCATGCGCCCAGGAGAAAAACTGTATGAGGAGCTGCTCGATCCAAGTGAAATCCAGTCAGAAAAAGTGTTCCCGAAAATTCATATTGGAAAAGCGACGCCGATTAGCCAAATGGAAATCAGCCGAATTCTAAAAAATCTTCCAGACATGCATGAACAGGAGATTCGGAAAGTTCTGCTCCAGCTTGCGAATCGCCGGAAAGAACCAACAGTTGAAGAAAGCGGCTGGCAAGAAAAGTGGCGAGCAGAAGGCGGTTTGGCTTAGGTGCGTTTCAGTTTAGAAAAGCCAGATCGGCTGTAAGTTTATAGGAACGGCAGAAGTAGGCATAAAGCAAACATGTTGGGAGAACAGGAGGCTGAAGAAAATGAATATACAATCAAACATAGCGGCGGCAGTGGTGCCTTTTCCGGTTCCGGAAAAAACGGCAAAGAGGATTTTTCTTTCTGCGCCCCACATGACGGGCAATGAACTAAACTATATAGCTGAAGCATTTGAAACAAACTGGATCGCTCCCATGGGAGAAAACGTCAATCGGTTTGAAGCAGACTTGTCTGCTTACGTTACAACGGAAGCCGCCGCCGCTTTATCCTCCGGTACTGCAGCGATTCATTTAGCTTTGCAATTGCTCGGCATCGGAAAAGGAGACCGTGTTTTTTGTTCCACACTTACTTTTGTGGCGAGTGCCAACCCAATTCTCTACGCTGGTGCGGAACCGGTTTTTATCGATTCGGAAGAAGAAACATGGAATATGTCCCCGTGGGCACTGCAAAAAGCTTTTGCTGCGGCTGAGCAAGAAGGCAAGCTTCCCAAAGCGGTGATCGTAGTACATATTTACGGTCAAAGCGCCCGCATGGACGAATTGATGGCTCTTTGCGCCCACTATGGTGTGCCGATTATTGAAGACGCGGCTGAATCGCTCGGTTCGACTTATAAGGGCAAGAAGACCGGAAGCCTCGGAGATTTTGGCGTCTTCTCTTTTAACGGCAATAAGATCATTACCACTTCAGGCGGCGGAATGCTTGTATCCAATGACCGCAGGCGAATTGCACAAGCCCGTTTTCTGGCTTCGCAGGCAAAAGACGATGCGCCGTATTACGAACATAGCCGCGTCGGTTATAATTACCGCATGAGCAATGTGTTGGCAGGCATTGGCCGAGCCCAGCTGGAAGCAATCGAAATGCGTGTTGGTGCAAGGCGAGACGTTTACAGCCGTTATTTTGCAGGACTGGGGAACCATCCAGCCGTGCAATTTCAGCCGGAGTTGAAAGGCACTCGGTCCAACCGGTGGCTCAGTGTCTTGCTGCTGGACCCTGAGAAAACAGACCGTTCGCCAGATCAGGTCAGGGAATGGCTGGAGTCAGAAAACATTGAGTCAAGGCGTGTATGGAAGCCACTTCATTTGCAGCCATTGTTTTCCGGATGTAAATTTTATTCACACAATGCCCATGGAAAAACAAATGTCAGCGAAAAATTGTTTGCGCAAGGATTGTGTTTGCCTTCGGGTTCCGACCTTGAATCCGGCCAGCAAACACGCATTGTTCAATTGATATCAGACATCTTGGCGTAGTCTTTCTTAGACGAAGATTTGTTTAGGTGGTACGATAAAGGCGAAGTCAAAAGATGATTCGCAAGGGGCAGATAAGTGTGGAAGAAAACACGAAAAATCAGCGAATGGTCAGCCTGGTTCCTGGGCTGGCCATTTGCCTATTGGTCATTTTGGCCGGAATTTACGGAGCAGATTTACTCGGGCTGTTGCTCGAAACAGCGGGAGTGTTGCCGGATGGCGGAAAAAGTCCGATTTCCGGTATTTTTGTTGCCATTCTCATTGGCATCCTTATTCGCAACATGATCGGCTTATATCCAATCTTTTTGGATGGGATAGGATTTTCAGTAAAATACGCGCTGCGCATCGGCATCATCTTGCTGGGATTGCGTTTAAGTTTGACCGATGCACTGACGCTCGGCGCGTGGGGATTGCCGTTGATTGTTGCCTGTATTTCCGTAGGCATCGGCGTCACCTTGTTCTTCACAAAGCGATTTGGCCAATCAAACCGATTGGGTGCTTTAATTGCCAATGGTACGGGCATTTGCGGTGTGACTGCCATTATGGCCACAGCGCCTGTTATTCGGGCAAAAGAAAATGAAATTTCATATGCGGTCGCAAACATCACTATTTTTGGACTGCTTGGCATGTTATTTTATCCTTATTTGGCTCATTTTTTCTTTGCTGATGAGCCGATTAAAGCAGGATTGTTTTTAGGCACGGCCATTCATGACACGGCGCAAGTAACAGGTGCCGCTTTGATGTACGAGCAGATGTACGGCTCGACGATGGCGCTCGACGTGGCGACGATTACAAAATTAACCCGCAATGTATTTATTATTGCGGTGATTCCGCTGATCGCATATCTGTTTTTTAGAAGCGAAGGCCAGTCAACGGGCCAGATGCCGAAATGGTACAAGTTGTTTCCTTTTTTCATATTAGGTTTTCTCTTGTTATCATTTGTGAGGACAACAGGAGATGCCACTTTGGAATCGAGCGGCCAGGCATTCGGGGTTTTTAGCGCAGGCGGTTGGGAATGGTTTTATGATTTTTGGAGTTCTTTTGGTTCAACGTATATGCTGGGCCTCGCCATGGCAGGCGTCGGCTTGTCGACCAATCTGAAAATATTCAGGGGCATGGGGCTAAAGCCGTTTTATATCGGGCTAATTGCTGCCTTATCAGTAGGAGGCATCAGCTTGCTGCTTAT